>CAZHEJ010000001.1:0-47572 GCA_964531615.1 uncultured Gammaproteobacteria bacterium
TAATATGAAAAAATATAACCCAGAAACAATTGAGCCGAAATGGCAGAAGTACTGGGAGAAGAATAAGATTTTTGAAGCGAGAGACCCTTCGACTCGCCCTGACGGGCTCGCTCAGGGTTCCTCCTCGCTTGATGCTCGGAGGAAATTTTATGCTCTGATTGAGTTTCCATACCCATCAGGCGCCGGATTGCATGTCGGCCACCCACGGCCTTTTACCGCCATGGATGTTATAGCGCGCAAGCGCCGGATGCAGGGATTTAATGTGCTTTATCCTATTGGATTTGACGCTTTTGGCTTGCCGACAGAAAATTACGCGATTCAGACAGGCCGTCCGCCGGCAGAAGTTACTGCAGAAAACATCAAAAATTTCACTCGGCAATTGAAAATGCTCGGTTTTAGTTTTGACTGGTCGCGGGCAGTCATTACCAGCGAGCCGGAGTATTACAAATGGACGCAGTGGATATTTTTACAGCTTTTCAAGCATGGGCTGGCTTACAAGGCGAAAGTGCCGATTAATTGGTGTTTATCCTGTAAAATCGGATTGGCAAATGAAGAGGCAGTTGGCGGAGTGTGCGACCGTTGTGGCGGGCCGGTTGAAAAGCGTGAAAAAGAGCAGTGGATGCTAGCCATTACCAAATATGCGGATAAATTATTAGAAGGCCTGAAAGAAGTTGATTATATCCCCCAAGCCAAAATCCAGCAGGAGAATTGGATAGGGAGGTCAGAAGGAGTTGAAGTGGACTTCAGACTACAGACTTCAGACTACAGATTGCGAGTGTTTACGACCAGGCCTGACACTCTCTTCGGCGCGACTTATATGGTGTTGGCGCCAGAACATTCTTTAATTTCAAATTTCAAATTTCAAATTTCAAATTTTTCTGAAGTGGAAAAATATATTGAGCAGTCGAAGAAGAAGTCGGAGATTGAACGAACGGATTTAGCCAAGGAAAAAACAGGCGTGGAATTAAAAGGTTTAAAAGCGATTAACCCAGTAAATAATGAAGAAATCCCCATTTTTGTCGCTGATTATGTCTTAATGGGTTATGGCACAGGCGCGATTATGGCTGTACCAGCTCATGATGAAAGGGATTGGGAGTTTGCGAAGAAATACTCCCTGCCTGTTCGGCAGGTCGTGACTACAGACTACAGACTTCAGACTACAGGCGAGTGTTTTTGTGGTGAGGGTAAAAATATTAACTCTGATTTTTTAGATGGATTAGAAACTAAAGATGCAAAAGAAAAAATGATTGAGTGGCTGGAGGAGAAAAATTTAGGTAAAAGGCAGGTGCAATACAAGCTCCGCGACTGGGTTTTTTCCCGCCAGCGCTACTGGGGCGAGCCCATTCCGCTGGTGCATTGCGAAAATTGCAAGAATAAAAAGTATCATTATGTTTTTTTGCATGGATATACAGGTGGAGCAAATAAGAATTGGAAACCGTGGTTAAAACAGATTTTGGAAGAGCAAGGAAATACTGTATTTTGTCCGGATTTGCCAAATACTGATGAACCAAATATTGATGAACAGGTGCAATATATTTTGGATAATACCAAAATTGATGAAAATACAATTCTAGTCGGGCATAGTCTGGGTGGGGCAGTGGTGATGAAATTATTGGAAAAATTAAATAAAAAAGTGGCGAAGGTTTTATTTGTTGATTCTGTATTAAGACCAGAATGGCCGGATAAGCCACGGCCGATGGTGGTAAAAAGCTGTGATTGGAAATTTGATTTTGAAAAAATAAAATCAAAAAGCGATGAATTTATTGTATTGGGTGATGCTGAATTTAAAACTATTTTTGAAAAAGATTTAAGAGATTTAGCCAATTATCTTGGTGCCAGATTAGTTTTATCACAACCAGAGAATAGGCATTTTACAGCTGATGAGGAGCCAATAATTCTGCGGTTATTGAATCAGGAAGGCTGGATCCCGCTTCCCGAATCAGAATTGCCGCTTGAACTGCCAAAAGTGAAAAAATACCAGCCAACAGATACAGGCGAGTCGCCGTTGGCAACAATGGAAAAGTGGGTGAATGTAAAATGCCCGCGCTGTGGCAGTCCAGCAAAACGGGAAACAGATACAATGCCGAATTGGGCAGGGTCAAGCTGGTACTTTCTTGCGTATACAATGCCAACATCCCCCCAACCCCCCTTTAAAAAAGGGGGTAAACAGAGTGAATTTATTTGGGACAGAGAAAAGATGGACTATTGGATGCCGGTTGACTGGTATAATGGCGGAATGGAGCACACAGTTTTGCATTTATTGTATTCCAGATTCTGGAATCAGTTTTTGTATGATATTGGGGTTGTGCCGACAAGAGAACCGTATAAAAAGCGCACTTCTCACGGCATGATTTTGGGCGAGGATGGTGAAAAAATGAGCAAGTCGCGCGGAAATGTGGTCAATCCTGATGAAATGGTGGAAAAATTCGGCGCTGATGCTTTCCGTTTGTATATAATGTTCATGGGCCCGTTTGACCAGGCAGTGGCGTGGGATACGAATGGTTTAGTGGGGGTGAGCAGGTTTTTGGAGAAAGTGTGGAATTTGCAACAATTTGTCATCCCTGCGAAGGCAGGGATCCAGAAATCGTCGGCGATGGATTCCCGCTTTCGCGGGAATGACAATAAAAAACTTGATACTTTATTACACCAAACAATCAAAAAAGTTACAGAAGATATTGAGTCAATGCGATTTAATACGGCAATTTCACAGTTGATGATTTTGGTAAATGAAATGGGTAAAGACACGAATCACATATCACATATCACATATCACATATTTCTCAAATTATTATCACCCTTTGCCCCGCATATAGCTGAAGAATTGTATGAATTGACTGGCGGCAAATCAAATATTTCTTATCAGCCGTGGCCTGAATATGACCCAGAACTAATTAAAGAAGACACAATCACTATCGCCGTGCAGGTGAACGGCAAACTGCGCGATACTTTGGAAGTCCCGGCAGATATTTCTGAAGAAGAAGCAAAATCGCGCGCTTTATCTTCTGAAAAAATTCAGAAATGGCTCGCTGGCCAAGAGCCGAAGAAAATTATTTATGTGAAGGGGAGGATGGTGTCGATTGTGGTTTAATTGTCATCCCCGCGAAGGCGGGGATCTAAAAAACAAAAATAAGATTCCTGCTTTCGCAGGAATGACACGAGTATGTTGGAGGGAATAATAAATTCAAAAAGCAAAACGTTTCTCGCGTTTTGCTTTTGTTTTTTGATAGGCGTTTTGATTATATCTGTAATTGATATTAAATTTGATTTTATCTATTTTTATTTATTTTTGTTTATAATTTTATCATTTATCATTTATTTCTGGTCAGATAAGAAAATACGTTTTATATTTTTATGTTTATTTTTAATTACTATCGGCGTCGGACGTTATTTACTGGCTTTTCCAAGCGATGAAATCAAAACAGGCAAGGCAGAATTTATTGGCTTTGTGGCCAGCGAGCCGGATATGAGGCAGGATGGCGTGCGGTATGTCGTAGAGACGCACAGCAGTGCGTCTGTACATGGCAAGATTTATTTAAAATACGGCTTGTATCCGCGCTATAATTATGGCGATGAACTTAAAATCAGTTGCGATTTAGAAAAACCTGAAAAACTAGATGATGGCTATCGTTATGATATGTATTTGGCACGCATGGGTGTTTTTGCCGTGTGCCGGAGCGCAGAAATTGAAAAAATCGGGTCAGGAAAAGGAAATTTAGCTTACAACTTGCTGCTGCAGGCAAAAGAAAAAATTGCGCGAAGAATAAATAGTCTTTGGCATGAGCCATATGCCGGTTTTATGGCCGGACTTTTGTACGGCTATCGCGGAGGAATGGGTGATTTAGCAGAAATGTTCAATCGCACTGGTGTTACGCACATAATTGCCATTTCTGGCTATAATATCAGCATAGTCGCGTCAGTGCTGATAATTACCATGAGTTATCTTTTTATTCCCCGGAAAAAAGCTTTTTGGTTGGTGGCCGCTGGCATTTTTTTGTTTGTAATTTTTGCCGGCATGAGCCCCTCTGTGGTAAGGGCCGGAGTTATGGGATTATTAGTGCTTGTTGCCGGACAAGTCGGGCGCTTATCGCGCATCTCCAATTTGTTGGCATTCACTGCTGTTTTAATGGTGCTTATAAATCCCTTGATTCTGTTTTATGATGCGGGTTTTCAGCTTTCTTTTGTCGCCACAATCGGCCTGGTTTATTTGAGCCCATTGCTGGAAAAACGGCTTAATAAAATGCCAGAATGCTGGGGCCTGAAAGAGATTTTAGTTGTCACTCTGTCTGCGATTATTATGACATTGCCGCTGATTTTATATCAGTTCGGCCGTTTATCAATCGTCGCACCGGCTGTAAACATTTTAATTCTCTGGCTCATTCCATTTTTAATGCTTTTTGGCTTTTTGGCTGTGCTTTTAAGTTTTCTTTTTTATCCTTTGGGAGAAGTAGTCGCATGGATTACCTGGGTTGGCTTGAAATATATTATTGTAGTGGTAAAATGGTTTGCAGGGCTTAATTTCGCGTCAGTTGATTTGCAGATTCCGTTTTGGGCGATGGTGGGGGCGTATGTGATTATGATATATTTTTTAATGCGCAGGAATGACATGATAATATGAAAAAACAAATTTTAAATTCCAAAGCAGGTTATAATCTTGTTGCAAGTGTTTACAATAAAAAAGAAAAATATTTTGACAGTTTTGAAAAAGGCAGGGTTTTGCCTTTGCTGGGAAATGTTGAGAACAAAAAAATTTTGGATGTTGGCACGGGAACTGGGAGATTGGCGGTCAGATTGGCAAAAGCCGGCGCTGATATTGTCGCTTTGGATATATCAGAAGGCATGGCAGAAAAGCTAAAAGCTATAAGCTATAAGCTAAAAGCTGTTGTCGGTGATGCTGAAGATTTGCCATTTAAAAATGAAAGTTTTGATATAGTTATTGCGACATTTCTGATTGTGCATTTGAAAAATCCGCGTAGGTTTTTTGAAGAAACGTACAGAGTGCTCAAACAAGGCGGATTATTTTTAGTTACTAACATTAATCAGCGAAAAGCTCCCGCGATTAAAACTAAAGACGGCTTGATTGAAATTGAATCATATTACCACAGGCCTGAAAAAATCCGTCAAGCGCTTGAGGAATTGGCGTTTGGAATTGAAAAAGAAGAATTTGTAAAAGAAGGCGGGGTATGGGTAAATCAGATTATATTGGCGAGAATATGAAAAAATTTTTTATTATAATTTTTATTTTATTGCTGATTGTCTTATGCCTGCTTTTTATTGTTGAGAAAAATAAGCCTGTTGAAATTGTTGAAAATGCTAAAAATAAGCAAATTGTCCAGAATGAAAAAAGCGCTGGAATAAAAATCACTTTTCTTGATGTGGGGCAGGGCGACGCAAGTTTTATTGAATTTCCAGACGGCGAGCAAATGCTTGTGGATTGCGCGATTGACGCGCGGATTTTAGCAAAACTCGGCCAGATAATGCCGTATTATGACAGGGACATAGATTATTTAGTTATCACGCATCCGGATTCTGACCATTATGGCGGGTGCATTGATGTTTTGGACAGGTTTGAGGTGAAAAACATTGTTTATAACGGCCTGCAAAAAGAAAATGACGGCTTTTGGAAGGAATTTTGGAGACGAGTCCAGTCAGAAAATGCTAATTATATTGAAATCAATCAGGAACAGACATGGAGCATTGCCAGTTCTTCAATTCATTGGCTGTTTCCTGACAAAGAAGCGGGTGAACTTCCGGATTCGTTGAAGAAAAAAGACAATAACACGTCGTTGATTTTTAAGCTTTCGTCTCAAAATCATTCGGTTTTGTTCGCGGCTGACGCGGAAAATGAATTGGAGCAGTATTTGTTGAATAAGTATAAAGACGAGTTGGACAGCGATATTTTAAAAGTGGCGCATCACGGCAGTTCTGGGTCTTCGGGCAGATTGTTTGTGGAGGCGGTAAGCCCTGCTTATGCAGTAATATCAGTCGGAAAGGATAATAAATTCGGCCATCCGTCGTTGCGGGTTTTGAAGAAGCTGGAAAGGGCTGGGAGCCAGATTTTCCGGACAGATGAGAATGGGGATGTGGTGGTGGAAATAAGTAATGGCGTGGTAGAAGTTTATTTTTTGTAAAAGAAGCTGAAGTGTGATAATATAATAGATAGATTCATAATCCGTATTATTTGTAAATTTGTATATATGAAAAATTATTCGTCAAATAGAGCACAGAAAGGCAAAACTGCTTATCGCACGCCCAGCAAGTTTAAGATACAAAAGTCGCAGTTTAACAAATCAAAATTATGCCAAAGAATGCCAAGAACCACATCAAAGTGATTTCTGTTGGCGGTTCTATAATCATTCCCAAAACGGGTTTTGATGTTGGATTTCTAAAAAAATTCCGCCAATTAATTTTGTCGCGCGTGAAAAAAGGCGAGAAGTTTGTCTTGGTTGTTGGTGGGGGAGCGATTTGCCGTACCTATCAGTCAGCTCTGAAGCAGGCAGTAAAAGCCAGTGTTAAAGATTTGGACTGGCTGGGCATTTACACGACTTGGTATAATGCGGAGTTTGTTCGCTTGTTGTTTGGCAAGTATGCCTATTCGGAAGTTATTAAAAATCCGATTGATAAAAAGATCCTGAAACAAGTTCAGGATGACAAAATAATCATTGCCGGCGGGTGGAAGCCGGGCTGTTCAACGGATAAAGACGCGGTTGTCCTGGCGAAAAATTTTGGCGCAAAAGAAGTGATAAATCTGTCAAATATTGAATATGTTTATGACAAGGACCCGAAAAAGTTCAAGAACGCCAAGAAAATAGAAAAAATCAGCTGGCGCGATTTCAGGAAAAATATTGTGGGCTATAAATGGATTCCAGGCAAGAATGCGCCGTTTGACCCGTCAGCCAGCGCATTGGCAGAAAAACTTCAGTTGAAAGTTTGCATTTTGAAAGGCACGGATTTGAAAGAAGTTGAGAAAGTTTTGGATGGGAAGAGATTTAAGGGGACAATTATTTTTTAATTCCGAACCCGAAGGGTGAGGAATCCCTTTTTAATGCATTAAAATTGCTATTAAATAAGACGAGGTTAAATTTATATAAAAGGGATCCCTCCCCCTCGACAAGCTCGGGGTCGGGATTAATGATACCTCGCTTGTCAAAGCGTGGTTTTTTGTTTATAGTAGAGTACGAATATGAAATCATCCGGCTACAAAATCTATTCCACCTCGCATGAAGCCTGGGACGCGATGTATCAGGCGATTTTAGGGGCGAAAAAGTCAATTTACTGGGAATTATATATTTTTGTTGATGACGAGGCAGGACAGCCTTTTTTTGACATTCTTGAACAAAAAGCAAAAGCAGGAGTTGATGTGAAAATTGTTGTTGACGCGTTCGGCAGTTTCTGGCTCCCCAAAGAGCGTGTAAACAGTATGCGCAAAGCCGGCGCGGAAATTTTATTTTTCAATGAAAGAAAAAAAAGATACCGCGGATTGTGGAAAATGCTATTGGCGAGAACGCACCGCAAAATGTTGATTATTGATGAGAACATTGGTTTTATCGGCGGCGTCAACATCCGAAAAGAAATGAAAGAATGGCTTGATATTCAGGTGAGGATTGAGGGGAAGATAGTCAATTCATTACTGCGCTCTTTTGCTAAATCATACATTATTTGCGGAGGAGACAAACAAAGAGTGCGTCATTTATTGAAATACAAATTCCGCTTAATGCATGACAAGACAGAGTTTGTTTTTGACGAACCGTACGGAAATCGGTCCACGGCGCGCGCGAAATACACAGAAGCATTGTTGAAAGCAAGGGAGCGCGTGATACTTTTTTCACCTTATTATTTTCCAGACAGAAAATTTTTGTATGCTTTATGGCAGGCGAAAAAAAGAGGTGTGAGGGTTGACCTTTTGATTCCTCTTCGTTCTGACGTGCGTTTTATGCAATATGCCAGCTACGCGTGGTTTTCCTTTTTGAAAAAAATCGGTGTTGACATTCATCTTACTGAAAAAATGATGCACGGCAAAGGAGTGATTATGGATGATGATTGGGCAATGGTCGGGAGTTCAAATATTGAAAAGACAGGATTTTATAATAATTACGAGGCAAATATTAAAATTAGTGACCGCGCGTTTGTGAAAGAAATAAAAGACAGGATTTTATTATGGATAGAGCAGTCAAAGGAATTTGATCCGAAAAAATGGGCCAGGCGCGGAATCTGGCACAGGATGAATGAATGGCTGGCAATGAAATTATATAAATTGTGGCATGGGGAAAAGTGATAAATTATGTCCAAGTTTTTGTTGCACACCTGCTGTGGACCGTGCAGCGTTGCAATAATTGATGAATTGCGTAGGGGCGAATCGCGATTCGCCCCTACCGTATTTTTTTATAATTCCAACATTCATCCGCGGGAAGAATATGAACGGCGCCGGGAGGCGGTGATGCATATCTGTCAGGCGATGAGCATCCCGTTTGTTGAAGGAGAATATGAAACAGAAAAATGGCTTGAGCTTGCACAAGATTTTAAAGACGAGCCAGAAGGCGGACAGCGCTGTTTGGTTTGTTTTAAGATGCGTTTAGAAAAAACAGCTGAATATGCCAGCCAGAATGGCTTTGCATATTTTGGCACAACCTTGACCAGCGGCAGAAACAAAAAAGCGGAAATAATTAATCCGCTGGGTGTTAAAATAGGGGAGAAATACGGAGTCAAGTTTTATGAGGAAGATTGGAAGAAAAAAGGGAGGCAGGAGAGAAGCAGGGAATTATGTCGAGAGAAGGATATTTATAGGCAGAGTTATTGCGGGTGCAAGTATTCAATGAGAGATATTAGATATTAAATATTTATACTTCTTTCTTTTTTTGATTTATGCGTGATTTTTATAGAAATCATTTTTTTATTTTTTAGCAATTTATGAAGTTTCTCCGGCCATTCAATCACACAGACAGTATCCGGCGCGCCAAGATAATCTTCAGCGCCGATTTCTATTAGTTCTCTTTCATCTTTTAATCTGTAAGTATCTATATGTATAAGTGTTTTTATGTTTTTATGTTTTAATGTTTTAATGTTGTAGATGTTCATTAGAGTAAAAGTAGGGCTGGTAATTTCTTTCTTAATACCAAAATACTTCGCAATACCCTTTACTAAAGTTGTCTTGCCTGCGCCAAGTTCTCCATAAAGCAACACAACATCTCCGCCTTTTAATTTAGCGGAAATTTTTTTGCCCAAAGTGATTGTTTGTTGTTTTGAGCGGGTAATCACATTAACTCCGGATACAGAGGAAATTTTTTCGTTAATTCCAGCACTTGTTGTTTAATTTCAGCGAGTTTATTGTCATCCTGCGGATTGCTTAATGCTTCAAAAATCCAACCGACAATCATCTCCATTTCTGCTTCTTTCATTCCTCGCGTGGTAAGAGCTGGCGTACCGAGGCGGATGCCGGACGGATCAAATGGTTTGCGCGGATCGCCGGGGAAAGTGTTTTTATTGACCGTGATACCGGCTCTGCCGAGCGCGGTTTCCGCTTGCTTGCCAGTGATATTTTTGTTGGTTAAATCAATCACCATTAAGTGATTGTCCGTGCCGCCGGTGACGAGTTTAAAATCGAGCAATAAGAGTTTTTCTGCCAATGTCTTGGCATTTTTGACAATCTGCGTTGCATATTCTTTAAATTCCGGCTCCAAGGCCTGCTTTAAAGCCACGGCAATGGCCGCGGTCTGATGGTTGTGTGGCCCGCCCTGCAGACCTGGGATTATGGCGCGGTCAATCAAAGTCGGCAGATTTTCTTTGGCCCGCTCTGCTTTTTGCAAAGGATTGGAAGGATTGCCATTGCATAAAATTATCGCGCCTCTGGGACCGCGCAATGTTTTGTGCGTGGTCGTTGTGACCACATCTGCAATGCCTACTGGATTAGGGTGGGCGCCGCCGGCAACCAATCCAGCCACATGGCTCATGTCAGCTATCAACCAGGCGCCGACTTCATCGGCAATTTCTTTGTATTTATCCCATTCATATGTCCGGGGATAAGCAGTGAAGCCGGTAATAATCAGTTTTGGCTTGTGCTCGCGGGCCAACCTGCGCATGTTATCCAAATCAATGTATCCATCATCTCTGCATGTGTAATTGACAGCATTGTAAAAAATGCCGGAAAAATTGACTTTCAGTCCGTGCGTCATATGCCCGCCGTGGTACAGACTCATGCCCATTAAAGTGTCGCCCGGGTCCAATAAAGCAAAATAGACAGCAAAATTGGCGGGCGAGCCGGAGAGCGGCTGGACATTGGCGTGGCTGGCGCCAAAAAGTTTTTTTGCGCGCTCGCGGGCCAGATTTTCCACTGCGTCAACATTTTCGCATCCGCCATAATAGCGCATCCCGGGATAGCCCTCGGAGTATTTATCAGTCAGGCGCGATCCCAGCGCTTCCAAAACCGCCGGAGAAGTGTGATTTTCGCTCGGTATCATTTCTAGTCCCTCACTTTGGCGTTGAATTTCTTTTTGTATTGCTTGATAGATTTCTGGATCAAAATCTGCTAATCTTTTATTTTTCATAGAAATAAGTTTATTAGGATAATTTTTTATTTTACTATTCTTTTTCCACTACATTTTCTATACGGCCATTTCCATGTTCATCCCATTCCAGATAGGCCTCGGGACCGCAATGTTTTTTAATTTCTTCTTCTAATTCGTCAAGCGAATGACAGAGTTTTATTTCTTTAAAATAATTATTATAACTTTTGCTGAAGCGGCTTCTAGTCGGATCATCTATTTGTTCCTGCCGCCATTTGAATACCTTCCATCTGCCGACACCGTCAGTAAGGAGTTGATAGGAAATTTTTTCTTTTTCCGCTTTTTCTCTCATGACTTTTTCAATAGCTTTGTCAAGTCTTTTATCTAGTTCATCTTCAGTTTCTTTTTCTGTGAATTTGGGAAATTTGTTCTCATTTATCATATATTTAAAATTTACAGATATAAACAGATTTTACAACATATTTTTATATTCCTCAATAATTTGATAGATATTAGGGGAACAATCGTCAGGCAGATTATTAATGTCAAACCAGCCCCACTCCACGATATTCTTTCCCGGTTTAATTTCACCTATTCTTTTTGCCAGAAAATGGTGTAACAAGCATTTCTTTTCTTTTCGTTTTGTTTTGATCGTGTTTAGAGGCTTAATAATTTCAACGTCAATTCCCATCTCTTCTCTTGCCTCGCGGCGGCATGCGTCTTCCAAAGAGGTATCAAAATTTTCAACCGCGCCACCGGGGAAAAACCAGGGGGTTATTCCATAGTCCTTTTTCTCCTTATTCAAAAGCACTTTTCCATTCTCAATTATCACTGGCCCGGATGCGATAATGGTTTCCATAAGATTGAAATTTAAGTGTTTTTATGATATCATAGCAGTGAATAATAATCAACAATTGTCATCCCCGCGTAGGCGGGGATCCAGTTTAAATAATAGATTCCCGCTTTCGCGGGAATGACAAAATATATGCTTTGGGTATTTCTCGCCATTTCCGCGCATTTTTTCTGGGCAGTGGAAAATGTGGCGACAAAATATATTGTCGGCAAAAGGGTGTCTAACCCCTATGTGTTTTTGATTTTGCTTACAGTGTTAAGTGGCGGAATAGGCATATTGATATTTCCTTTTGTAAACTTTTTTGTTCCTGAATGGAAAATACTGTTTTTATTGGCGCTCGCCGGCTTTCTTTATTTTTACGCCGGCCTGCCTTACATAAAGGCAATGCAGATTGAAGAAGTGAGCAGGATAAATATCTTATGGAATCTGGTGCCGATATTCAGCCTGTTCTTCGGTTATTTTATCGGCGACAGATTGTCAGCGCTTGAAATTTTAGCTTTGGTTTTTTTGGTCAGCGGCGGGGTGACAGCGTCAATCCACAGCCGGGAAAAGGGCTTTTCTTTTTCCAAGGCCTTTTGGCTGATGATGCTTTCTTGTTTGGTCTATTCTTTTGAAAGCGTCCTTTTCCGCTATGTTGCCTTGCGCATCCCGTTTGCCATTGCTTTTGTTTGGGTAGCCTTTTTTGAAGTTTTATCAGCTTTGAGCGCGTTATTTTTATCAAAGATTCGTTTTGATTTCAAAGAAGCAATCAAGAATTGCGGCTATTCTTTATTAGGCATAACTTTAGGAATCGCGGTGATTGCGAATTTGGGGATTTTTTTAAGCCAGTGGGCATTGTCTTTAAAACCCGCGGCATTAGTTTTTTCATTTGAAGGATTTCAGGTGGTTTTTGTTTTTATAATGGCAATATTTATTACACATTTTTATCCACGCATTTTAAAAGAAGAATTTGATTGGAAGAATATTGCTTTGAAATTAACGGCAATGGTGTTAATGATAGCGGGAGTAGTGGTGTTAACGTTCTCTTGACTTTGTCAATAGAAAATGTTAGGGTAAAGACAGATTCAAATTAGGAGGATAATATGTTTCGATCTTTTTATATTTATTTTTGTTTCTTGGCTTTTTTTGGCTGTGCCGGACGCCAAATAGAGCCGACTGATATTCTTTTTGAAGCTAATGCCTTTCAAAAAGCGGACTTGAACAGCGGTGATTGGAAAGCGGGGGACTTGGCCTGCTTCAAGGATTCGGCTTTTATTTATGTGGAAACTCTGGCCATTTGCAACTGCTTGGTCAGGAATAAGGAAAATGACTGGGTTTGTCAGGGCTCTTTGGAACCCAATTGCCGCCTCGCTTCCACCGATTGCTTTTGCGGTTTGTTCTCAAAGCCGAAACTGGGAATTGATAATTCAACTCTGTTGCGCAAGCTTTTACTCAAAAACTTGGCTTGCAATCCAGACGAAGATATCACGCAATGGCGGTTAGAAATCATGGAATGCCGGCGCCAGGAAATTTTTCATTTTTGGCTGCGCCAGCCGGAAAGCGATGGCCAGTGCCAGAAAGAAAGAAAGGAGGAGAAAAAATGAAAGAGGAAAAAATAAAATGGGTTTTGGGTAAGGTTGAATTTAAAAAAGATGAAACTATTCCCTATGCCCGCAAGGCTGACATCAACCGGATTCGTCTTTTCCGTTACGAGGAGGAAAAGGATGTTCTTTTCACTATCGATGATGTGGAATATGTGAAAGAAGCGGTCAATGTTTTGGCAGAGCTTCCGGAAAAGGCGTACCTGCACATCACTGAATTCTATCAGCAACAAAACTACGAGCTTTTGAAAAAATCGGAAAAATGGCTTGTGAAGCAGTATAATAGAATTGTCGACTTTCCAAAGGAGATGAGAAATGAAACTGAATAAAATAAGGAGAAAAGAAAAATGGGAATAATGACGGTGAGACAACTCACCGTCATTCTTTATTCAGCTCTTTAACCATATAAGTATTTTTCAACCAATAACCCAATTTTCGATAATACTCACGAACCCCCACGCCAGCAATTACGGCGATTTTTGTATATTTATTCTTTTTGGCAATCTTCTCCGCTTCTTGCATTAATTTTTTCCCCAGCCCCTTATGTTGGCTGGCGTTTTTTTCATTTTTGCCAATATTAACCAATTTTCCGTAGGTGTGCAGTTCGCGGATGAAGGCACAATCGTGGAGTTGGGAGAGAAGAGTATAAACGCCATTGCGATTTCTAGATTCCCGCTTTCGCGGGAATGACAAACTGGGCAAGCGAAGGCGAAGAAAAGCAAACACAACTTCGCGTTTTTTGTCTTCAAATGAGAGAAAATACTCTCTCCCGTCGGTAGTTTGATATTTATCAACAAACAGTTTTGGTTTCCACCCCCTCTTAATCTCCCCCTTATTAAGGGGGAGAGAATGTCCAATCTCCCGGCAGCGCAGACACTGGCATTTCAACCCGCGTTTTTTCATTTCTTTTTTCAGCTCTTCCCGCAGGTTGGTGATTTTGTTGCCGGCAATAATATCGGTTTCAGGAATATCGCGAATCAGGCGGGAAATCCTGCACCAGCGCGGAGTCGCGAGTTTCATTTTAATTATTGCCTCAAAAAGCTTTTTGTCTTCATATGGCCGGTATTTGCCTGACTTGTATAATTTGTACAGCGGAGAATTTTTTATTACTGTGCATGGATAAATTTTAACCATATCAGGCTTTAATCCCGGGTCAGAAAATAATTTTTTATACATCTCCACGTCATGCTTCGGCGTTGAGCCGGGTAAATCAGGCATAAAATGCAAATCAATTTTAAATCCTGCCTGCCTTAATAATAACATTGCGTCTTTAAACTGTTGAACCGTATGTCCGCGACTGACTAATTTTAAAATTTTATCATCCGGCACTTGCAGTCCAAGCTCAATTCGCGTACAGCCCTGCTGGCGCATGTGGTAAATTGTCTTTGGAGTGATGAAATCAGGGCGGGTTTCCAGAGTGAGGCCGATGATTCGGTGTTTGGCTTTTTCGTTTTTGCGTTGTTCTTTTTCTAATTCTTTTTGCAGTTTTTTGATTGTTTGGCGGCCAATATCCCCCCTGTACCCCCCTTTTTTAAGGGGGGAAATATTTGAAGTCGTCCCCCCCTTAGTAAAGGGGGGGGAGGAGGGTTGTTGGCGCAATTCATTACACGCTTGAAAAGAACGCAAAATAAACCAATACTGGTAGTTTAGTGGGTAGGCGTTCCAGGTTCCGCCTTTGACAATAAATTCAATTTTGTCAGTCGGGTGGCCGTTTTGCTCCAGCATTTCAATGCGCCTTCTCATCTGCTTGTAAGGGTCAAATTTTAGGCCCAAGGCGCGCGCTGCGGCTGGTTCGTTAGACAGATAACTTTTAGGCATTTTTGCTTCCTTTGGGCAATATATGCACTTTCCAGGGCATTTGTAGGGTTTTGTTAGCGAAGTTACAATTGCAATGCCGGAAAGGGTGCGGATTTGGGCTTTGCGCAGGAAATAAAGGATTTTTTCGTCTTTTTTTGCCCTTTTCTTTTTTATCAGATTTTGATAAACTGAAAGCAGGTCATAATTCGGCGGCTGGGTCATTTTCATTTGCGCGCAGATTTTCTGCCGGGCATGGTCAAATTCGGCCTTGGTTTGGGGGCGTTTGGAAATGATTTCTAAAATTATTTTTTCCAGAATATCTATACTCATATATGAGCCACGCAATTATAAACAAAACAAAGGAACAATACAATGCCATTGCCCATGATTGGGATTTAAGCCGTTCGCGTCCCAGCGGACTCAAGCTTAAACAGATCAAATGTTTAAAAAACAGCGACAGATTATTAGATTTAGGTTGCGGAAACGGCCTGATTGTGCCATATGTTTTAGAAAGGGGGGCAGAATACAATGGCATTGATATTTCTGGAGAATTAATAAAAATTGCCAAAGGAAGGTATCCGGAAGCAGATTTCAAAATCGGGGACGCGACTAAAAAATTAAAATTTAAGGATAATTCTTTTGACTGGGTTTTTAGCTTTGCGGTTTTGCATCACATCCCGACAGAAAAATTAAGAATAATATTTTTAAAAGAAATTTATAGAGTTTTAAAAAAAGGCGGGCGCGCTTCAATAATCGTTTGGAATTTGTTAAATGATAAAATGGCCAAGAGATTTAAAATTTATGAGCAGTTGGAAAAAAATAAAACCAATGATATAAAAGTTCGCTGGCTTAGGACCAAAGGAATGGAAGTGCAAAGATATATTCATATCTTTTTTCCAGAAGAATTAAAAAAACTTGCCATGAAAGCAGGTTTTAAAGATATTGATACTGAATATTATAATCAAGCCGGCAAAAAAGAAAAAAATGGCGAAGAGCTGGTTTTACTTATACACAGGGTTTAGATTGACAAAAATATCAAAATGCGCTATAATTTTTTGTTAAGATAAAGAACCATCTTTATCTTAAAAACAAAAGGAAGGAGGGCCTAAAGCCCGACGTCCTTTGACAATTTAAATTAACCCTTTTTAAGGAGGTAAACAATGAAAAAGGTAAGATTTTTGTTTTGTTTGATTGGTTTGTTGTTTTTTCTTTCATGTGAAGGTGAGTTCTATCCGGCAAAGATAGTAAAGAGGAAAATGGAAGGGCTGGGATTCTCTACAGAAGAAGTAGAACGAATAGTAGGACAATCTCGTTATATTAATTGCATTGTAAACGCATGGGTCGAAGTAAGGGAAAAAAGGCGAAAGACTGGAGAGACGAATTTAGAGCGCATTAAAAGGATGTTAGCTCTTCTCAACAGAATTGATGTAGATTTGTTTGCTCACGGCAGTGGTTCGAGAAGCGAAAGCAGAAGCATGCATTACACGGGTATAGTGAAAATCCACCTTAAAATTAAGGAATTGCATGGCTATCCATTTGGATTAGAAATTAGAGTTCCAAAAGGATATAAGATAACTGGGCTTTGCACGCCTTACATGACAGATAAAATTGAAACCGTTGAGCAAGAGAACTCGGCAATCTTTTCGTTTCAGAGTATCAACCCACACAACGAGAACAGTAAGCAGTTTGTTTTATATTTAGAAAAAATTAGTGAGGAAGCTCCCGATAAAATAGAAATTAAAATAAGCTGCTTAGATAGTTTTTCTTATTTGTAGTGAAATTGTTTGTTCTTTTTCCCCCGTGCAGTTGGAAACTGCCGGGGTTGTTTTTTTATCGGCCTGTGATTAAGCAAACAACAGCTCCGCCAGTCTTCGCTAAAGCTACGCCGGGCAAGTCAAATTTCCATCCATTTTCAACAGCTTTTTTGAGGCCGACTATTGAAAGCGCGCTGTTGGGGGAGATGAGAATATTGCAGGCATCTTCAACAAGTTTTATCGCGTCTTTAATTTCTTCGTCGTCTGCAATCCAGCCAGAACCATGGCTGTTTTTTATTATTTCCAAAACTTTTTCTTTGCGGTGGGCAATTTTGTCAACAATCGCATCTGCTATACTTTGATTTGTATCTTGTATCTCGTATCTCTTATCTCGTATTTCATCTGCAATCGGATGGCAGGCAGTTGTCTGCACAATGTGGATTTGCGGATTGATTTTGAGCTTTGCAAATGCCTCGCCAAGCCCTTGCGCGGTTGTTCCGGAAGAAGTTGGAATAAATACTGCCTGCAGATTTGGTATTTTTGACAATTCATCCGCCAATTCAAAATATCCTTCCAAAGCCGTATCATCAGTTGACTGGCGCAGCATTTTTATTCCTTCTTTTTTATCCACCTGAAAAGCTTTTTGTTTTGGCTTGTCAACTTGCTCCAGTTTTATGTTTGCGTCATCAATAACCGCCAAAATTATTTTTAATTTTTCAGGATTTATATTTTTTCCAATGTAGACTGTGAGTTTTATAGCCTGCGGATTATTATAATTGTGCGCCCGCACAGCGTAAATGGCGGCCAGAGCAGCATTGCCTGAAGAAGATATTACAAAATTTGCATGCCCTTCTTTGGCATATTTTTTAATCATCAAGGGAATGGACCTGCCTTTATGCGAGCCGTATTTATGCTGGTCTTCGCGCTTTAAATATACTTCCGGCACGCCGAACGCCGCAGCCAGTTCAGGATACGATTGTTGGACAGTTTTCATACTTTATGTTATACTTATTTTAATCTTAATTTTAATCTTATGCATCTAATTTGTCCGGAATGCAAAAATGATATTGATTTATCTTCTTATTCAAATATAGCTAAAGACCAGGTGATTGAATGCAATGTTTGCGGGATTTCGCTTTTAGTCAATGATATTCAGGGGGATGAGGTAAGCGCAGAGGTTGTTGACGAGGGCAAATAATTTATTTGAATAGTTTTTTCTTGAATTGATTGAGTTTGCCTCTGCGGATCAATTTTAACACATCAAGAGTAAGATCTATCGAGCGGAAGTTATTGCCGGTAATAATTTTCATGAATTTATCAAATGGCACGGGCTTGAGTTGGATTCTTTCCCCGGAATCCAATTTTTGTTCGGCAACTTTTTTGCAATTTCTGGCAATAAAGCGGTGCATTGTCCATTCTATTTTATTGAATGGTTCGCGAGTAAGCCACAGTTCCCAGTCGTCAGACGCCAGTCCTGTCTCTTCCAGAAGTTCGCGTTTGGCGCATTCCAGCGTGGTTTCATTTTTATCCTGTCGCCCGCCGATTATTCCGTATTGCGGAGGCAGGGTCGGCTGTTCTTCATATATCAAAATAATTTTGCCGCCCATTATCGGCAGTACTTCTATGGTATTTGGCCTTTTCAGCATTTCAAAAGTTGCTTTTGTGCCATCAAACATTTTTTGTTGCCATTGGTAAACATCAAAGATTTTACCTTTGAAAACCCGCTTGGCTTGTTTAGGTATTTTCATATTTTTTTACTAATTCATCAATCATCCCGCGGAAGCCATGACTTCCTAAAAATACTATCACATCCCCGTCAGTGGTATTTTTTATTATGTAATTAATTAATTCTTCGTCGTTTTCAATATATTTAGCGTTTTTGTGCGTTTGGGAAATAATTTGCGTCAGTTTTTCGCCGTCAAAATGTCGCAGTTCATCAGAAGTTTTTAATTTTGTTAATTTAGGAATAATCACCTCGTCGGCTGCGGTAAAAGCATAATCATAGCTCGGTGTTGATTGTGGTTGGCGGTTGCCGGTGTTTGGCTCAAAGACAGCGATGATTTTTTTATTATAAATTTTGCGCAGAGTATTTAGAGTGAATTCAGCTTTTGTCGGCGAATGCGCAATGTCGTCAAAAACAGTGATTTTACCCTCATAGCGTTTCTCAAGCCGTCTTTTTATTCCTTTAAAACTTTCAACTGCAGAAATAATTTTTTCCGGCGCAATGCCGATCTGATGCGCCATGGCAAAGACGCCCGTTATATTTTCAGCCATATAATCCCCGAGCACTGCAACACGTAGCACGTAACACGTATCACGGAACATAATTTTAAATTCTAAACCATTTTTATTCTGTTTTATATCAAAATATCTACACACACAGTTTTCAGTTTTTCCATAAGTGATAATATTTGATGTGGGATACGTGATATGTGATATGTGTTCATTTGCCACAATCAACCCATTTTCTGGAATAGATTTTATAAGCTTCTCAAACACTTCAAAATATGATTTTTCCGTCGGATAAACGTCCGCGTGGTCCCATTTTATAGCAGTCAAAAGCAGGTGGGTGGGGGAGTAGTGGGAGAATTTCGGCGAATTGTCCCAGCGCGCGGATTTATACTCGTCGCCTTCAATTACGGAGTAATTGCCGCGTGATTCAGACGAAGTCTGAATTTTACGCGGCTCATTATTTTCCAAGCTCGCTGAATCAAAATCATCAGTCGCCAATCCGCCGAACATATAGCTCGGATTATATCCGGCTTCAGTCAAAATCCAGCTTAAAAGCGCGGCAGTGGTGGTTTTGCCATAAGTGCCGGCGCAGACAATTGAATTTTGTTTGACAAAATATTCCGCAATTACTTCCGGATATGATTTGTAATTTAATTTATTTTTCTGCACATACTGCCATTCAGGATTTGTTGAACTGGCAACATTGCCAACAACGACTAAGTCCGGTGTATTGATTTTCTCTGGATGCCAGCCAGGATAAAAATCAATTTGATGTTTTTTTAAATAATCAGAAACAGGCGGAAAAAATCCCGCGTCGCTTCCGGACACTTCAAAGCACGGCACGAGACTGCCGTCAGGCAGTTTTTCGTGTCCGGCTTTTTTAAAAGCAATTGCCAGCCCTCCCATTGCCACGCCGCAAATGCCGATAAAATGAATATGCTTCATAAATTAATTATCAATTCATCAAATGCCGATATAGTATTTTTGAATATTTTTTTTGCGTTACTTTCCGCTTTCAATCTCAATTTTTTATTTATGTAATAATCAGGGCCAAAGCCGGTTAGTATTAGTTTTTTTGTTTTTGCGATTTTGGCTATTTTGGCTGCTGTTTGAGGAGAAGAGTGACCCCATTTCTCCTCCTTTGTTTGGGGAGGCATTGAACATTCATGTATCAGAAGATCTGATTTTTTACTTAATCTGATGGTATTTTTTGAAAAACCAGTATCTGCACAATAAGCAATTATTTTATTTTCTATTTCAAAGCGATATCCTAATGTTGGGACTATGTGGTTTAATTCGGCAATCTCAAAATAAAATGGAATATAGTTTTTATTTTTTGTAATTTCTAAAATTTTTAAACTTTTTAATCCAGTGCCTAAATAAGAGCTAAAAGGCGGAGAAATTATTTTTTGCAGATTTTTTTTATCACCTTTTCTGCAAAAAATAGTCAAATCTTGTTTGGGGTGAAAAGATGACATACCGTGCAGACCGCATATATGATCAATATGCAAGTGGCTTAAAAAAATATAAATCGGCTTGTTTTTTTTTACATATTTTTTAGCACGATGCAACCCAAAACCAGCATCTAAAATTAGATAATAATCCTTACTCTCTATTAAAGTGCAGATTGTATTGCCAGCTATGGAATCAAACCAGTTATTTGTTCCTAAAAAAATTATTTTCATATATTATTTCAAAATTTTCTTTAAATCATTTAAATTTTGTTTCCATTCTTTCCCATCAAACCATCCCAATCCTTCAAACTGCAGTTTGTAAGTGTCATTCGGACGCTGGGCAGAGCCCAAATAAACATAATGTTTTTTATGCTCTTGCGCGTATAAAATTGCTTTAAGCATCATGCCAAGGCCGAGATTGGGGATTAGCTTATAGCTTGTAGCTTTTAGGTCGTAGAAGGGATAGGAATAGTGAAGGAGGGCATTGGTTTCGCGGCAGATGGCGTAGGCAATTTCATTCCGAGGCGAAGCCGAGGAATCTTTCGAAGAAAAAGTACTTGGGGATACATTAGTTTTTTGTAGTTCATCAGACATTGGCTTCGAAAGATCCTTCGTCCCCCGACGTAACGTCGGGGTCCTCAGGATGAACGAAAGAAGCAAATTAAAATTATGTTCAGTCGTCAATAACTCTTTCACTTTGTTAGCAGAAAAAGTCTCTTTGCCGAATTTAGTGTCATAAAAATCTTTGGCCATTTTGCCAATTGACCAATGGTAATTAGTCCCGCAGCGAGCGGGATCCCGCTGTGGCGGGATAACTGGTAACTCGTAACTAGTAACTAGTAAATTTTCAGTTTTTTTCAATATCCTTCTATTTTCACTGGACAATTTGAATTTTTTTAAGTCAACGCGCAAGCTTCTTGTCTGGTACATGTCTCCTTTGCCAGTGCGCGTGAACAAATAGCCCTCGTTGTAGAGGGAGTTGATGTTCGCGTCAGAAAAGTCAATGATGGTTTTTTTTGACCAAGTGAGATACATATTAATATAATGCAATCCAAAGTCCTAATAATACCACTGTTGCATGCAGTATCCAGAATCGCATTACGGTTTTTTCTTCGCTCCATCCGCAAAGCTCAAAATGATGGTGCAGGGGCGCCATTTTGAAAATTCGCCTGCCCAAGCTGTATCTGCCGATAATTTGTATCACTACGGTTAACAATTCCACATAAAAAATAAATCCCAAAAAAGGGAGCAGGAGCATTTTATTTATTACAATCGTGTTTATGGCAAGTAGCGAGCCGAGTCCGAGCGATCCGACATCGCCCATTTGGAATCTCGCTGGCTTGACATTGAAATAAGTGTAGGTGATGAGCGCGCCGACAGTAGTGGCGTTGAGCAGAGTGATATATGTATAGCCAGTAAGCCACGAGAGCAGAGTTAAAGCGGAAAAAGTGATTACCAGCGAACCGCCGGCAAGGCCGTCCATGCCGTCTGCCACATTTACCGCATTGGCAGTGAACATTACAAAAAAAATAATCAGCGGAATAATCCACCAGCCGATATCTATGTTGCCGTTGAAGGGAATATAAATTTCTTTCCAATGTGCACCGAGTTTGAAGTAAATCCAGTAAGCTGCGATGGCGCCGGCAACGAATTGCAAAAGCAATTTTTCATGCACGTGCACGCCCTTGCCCGGGTGAGAGCCGAGCCAAAGCGATGTGCGTTTGAAAATTGACCACGGCAGAGTAAGAATCAGCCAGATTTTTTGCTTCCATTCCCTATGCACGCGGATTAAAGTCAAAATATGCTTTATTTTTCTGTTTCTTCTTTCATGCCCGTAAATATGCATTACATCATCAATACCGCCTAAAAGCGCAGACAAGAGCATTACACCGATTGGCACCCAAGTAAATTTTCTTTCCCAATTAAAAAGCATGGTAATTACAGCGACAGTCACAATAATCAAAAGCCCGCCCATAATCGGCGTGCCTGCTTTTTTTTCAACGTTCAGAGTTGAATCATAATCAGATCTGCGCGTAAGTTTGTATTTGTATAATATTTTTGTTAAAACAGGAGCCCATAAAAAAGCGGCCAGACAAGAAATTAGGCCGTAAAAAATAGAGGTTTTTAAAAGCTCCAATGATACATTGATTATTGCCATAGTAAGCTTATTTATGATAGCAGAAAAAGCTTTTATATTCAAATTTAGCGGGATTTGCTGAATTATGGTATAATTTTATTAATATGGCAGAACCTCAATATAAAAAGGCGTATGTTGTCACTGTTGACATGGGTTACGGCCATCAGCGGGCGGCTTATCCGCTCAAAGATATTGCCGAGAGAGGAATAATAAATGCCAACCGCTATGCGGGCATTCCCAAGTCAGATGTAAGATTGTGGGAGGGGAGCCGAAAGCTTTATGAAAGGATTTCCCGCTTGAAAAGTCTTCCGCTTATCGGCGAGTGGATTTTTAGGTTAATGGATTATTTCCAGCGCATTGAAAGATTTTATCCTATCCGCAATTTGCATAAACCAAGCTGTCAATTAAGGCAAGTCTACAGGATGATAAGAAAAGGCTGGGGAAAGGATTTGGTGGAAAAATTGAACCGTAAGCCACTGCCTCTGATTAGCACATTTTTTGCAACATCATATTTTGCCGAGGAACACGGCTATAAAGGGCCTATTTATCTATTGGTTTGTGATGCCGACTGCTCAAGAGTCTGGGCGCCATTGGAGCCGGAAAAGACCAAAATTAAATATTTAGTGCCAAACCGCCGGGTGCAGGAGCGCCTGCAGGAGTATGGCGTTAAAGCGGATAATATTTTTATCACCGGCTTTCCCCTGCCAAAGGAAAACATCGGCGGCAGGGATTTGAAAATTCTTAAAATTAGCCTGGCGCACCGAATTGCGCATCTTGACCCGGAAAACCGCTATCAGAAAAAATATGAAAAGACGCTTAAGGAATTTTTGGGGAATGCTTATAATCCGCGCAAGGAAGCCGGGCACCCGCTCACAATAACCTTTGCCGTCGGCGGAGCCGGAGCCCAGCGCGAGATAGGCGCCACTATATTGAACAGCCTGCACGGCCATATCGGCAACGGCCAAATCTGCCTGAATCTGGTAGCCGGAGTCAGGAATGACGTGTATCTTTATTATCAGGATGAAATCAATAAATTGGGGCTAATGAAAGAAAAGAACGGCCATATCAATATTTTGTATGCGGACAATAAAACAGAATATTTTGAAAAATTCAATAAATTGCTTTTAGATACTGATATATTATGGACCAAGCCGAGCGAACTGTCTTTTTACGCGGGTTTGGGCCTGCCGATTATTATGGCGCCGACGGTCGGTTCGCAGGAAGAATTCAACAAATCATGGCTTACTGCCATAGGAGCCGGCGTTGTCCAAGAGGATCCGCATTATACGCACCAGTGGCTTTTTGACTGGCTGCAATCCGGCTGGCTGGCCGAGGCGGCAATGAATGGATTTTTAAATGCCCCGCGCAATGGCGTTTATCATATTGAAGAGGTTGTCCTGCGCGGCAAAAGAAGTGAAATAGAAGATATACACCTTTTGTAATTTCAAATTAATTATGTGGTTCGCAGTTTCTCTCATCGGCTACGCGTTTTTGGCTCTTGTAGCCATTCTTGACAAATTCATCGTCTCCAAGTCAGTTCGGCCGGTTGTTTATTCTTTTTACTCCACGATTTTTATGTTCGGCGCGCTGTTGGCGCTTCCTTTTGTCAGCTGGGAATTTTTAAAAGGCATTGATTGGCTGTGGGCTTGCGCGTCCGGCATTGCATTTGGCTTGGGAATGTGGACCTTGTATTTGGCAGTTAAAAAAGGCGAAGCCACACACATCAGCCCATTTAACGGCGCAATGGTCAGCATTTTTATTTATCTTTTGGCTTCGTTTTTTTTGTCTGAAAAACTTACAGGAGCACAGATCTGCGGAATAGCTGTTTTGGTCTTTGCTTCTTTGCTTTTATCTTTTGAAAAAACCAGAACACACAGCGGATTCCATATTGGATTTATCTGGGCGATTTTTTCTGGTTTGCTTTTTGCAATTTCCCATGTTTCGGCAAAATATTTGTATGGGATTTATCCGTTTTGGCCGGCATTTATTTGGACCAGGGCGACAACAGGGCTGGTCGGATTATTTTTATTGCTATCGCCAGCAGTAAGAGATTCATTTCATTCAGGCCATAAAGAGTCAAAGACTTATGCTCGCCGGCATGCTGGCTTGATAATTTTTTCCAATAAAGCTTTAAGCGTGATTGCCATTGTGCTAATCCAGTTTGCCATGTCAGTTGGAAGCGTGACTATAGTTGGAGCTTTGAGCGGTTTGCAGTTCAGTTTAATGTTTTTATTTGTTTATTTGTCAACAAAATTCCTGCCAAAAGTGTTTAAAGAATATTTTACAAAGAGGGAAGTCGCTGTAGAAATTATCGCAATAATATTAGTAGCGATTGGGGGTGTGTTTTTTATTATATAATGATTTAATTATGAAAAAAGCATTGATAACAGTTGGTATAATCATTTTGTTTTTAGGCGTTTTTTATACGTATCTATGGTTTGCATCGCGAATCAAGTATCATGTTGATTATGGCATCAGCTTCAACCGCCAGCATGCGCAGTTTTTGGGCTTGGTTTGGGAAAAGGCTTACATTGACATGCTTGATGAACTAAAGCCACGATACATCCGCCTTTCTGCCACCTGGAATGAAGCAGAATCTGAACAAGGCAAATTTAAAAGTCCGGAAATTGATTGGCAGATGGCAGAAGCAGACAAGCGGGGGATTAAAGTCGCGCTGGTAGTCGGGCAAAAGGCCCCGCGCTGGCCAGAATGCCATGTGCCGGGCTGGGCGGAAAGTTTGTCAGCAGAAGAATACAAACAGGAACTTTTGGATTACATCAAAACTATTGTGGAAAGATATAAAAATAATCCTGCTTTGGAAATTTGGCAGGTTGAGAATGAGCCATTTATCAGATTTCGTTTTGGCAATTGCGAACGTTTTGATGAAAGTTTGGTGAAAGAGGAAATTAATTTGGTAAAATCGCTTGACCAAGCGCATAAAATAATGATAACTGACAGCGGAGAACTGAGCACCTGGCGCAAGGCCAGCCGAGCCGGCGATATTTTTGGCACTACATTGTACCGCGTGGTGCGGACGCCCGGCGGCCATGTCTGGACTTATGATTGGTTGCCGGCCGCGTTTTATCGTTTAAAAGCGAAATTCTGGAGTTTGGACATTAAAAATGTTTTTGTTTCAGAGCTTCAGGCAGAGCCGTGGTTTGTTGACAGCAATCCAAACAGCGCTTCCATTGCCGAGCAGGAGGAAACAATGAACCCAGAGCGTTTGCAAAAGCATTTTGATTATGTCTCGCGCATCGGCGTTACTCGCGCCTATCTTTGGGGAGCGGAATGGTGGTATTGGATGAAGGAAAAGCAGGGCGACGCGAGGTATTGGAATTTCGTAAAAGAAAAATTGTTGTTGACAAAGTAAGATTGATAATATAAATTTATGTAGTTATGGACGCGTAGCTCAGCTGGTTAGAGCGTCTCGTTTACACCGAGAAGGCCAGGGGTCCGAATCCCTTCGCGTCCACACTCACATTATGTTCAAATACAAACGTCTTGACAAAGATTTTTCTATTATTCAGTATCAGGGAATTTTTCGCAAACAGATCGGCCTTTTGGAGGGTGTGGCTTTGATAGTGGCCGGTACTTTGGGAGCCGGAATTCTGGGCTTGCCATATGCAGTATCCAAAGTCGGCAGTCTGCTCGGCATTGTTTATATTTTTGTTTTGGGTTTCCTGATGATTGGCTTTAATTTGCTGCTTGGCGAAGTGGCTGTGCGCACCAGGGGTGAATTTCAGCTGGTTGGTTTGGCGAAAAAATATTTAGGTCCGGCCGGCAAATGGCTGATGACCCTGTTGGTATATTTGATTTCATTTGGTGTCTTAAATATTTATATTATCGGCGAAGGCCAATCTTTATCAGCTTTATTTGGCGGTTCTCCGCTGGTTTGGAGTTTGCTGTTTTGGGCGGCGGGTAGTTTTTTTATTTATTTGGGCCTGCGTCTGGTCAAGGTTCTGGATTTTTTCATCAGCTTGTTGATTTTTTTGGCTGTTTTGGTCATCAGCGTTTTAGCCGCTCCCCATATAGAGATTGTTAATTTGAGTTATAGCCAGCCGGTTTATTTTCTCTTTCCTTTTGGCGTAGTTTTGTTCGCCTTTGCCGGCAGCGGCGCGGTGCTGGAAGCGCATACTTTGCTCAAAGGGGAAAAACTGGCTTTTAAAAAAGCCATCATGGTTGCCGGTTTAATCTTAATGGCGATTTATACTATTTTTACCTTGGTGGTTTTAGGCATTACCGGTTTGGCGACTACGGAAATCGCCACTATTGGTTTGAGTGAAAAAATCGGCGCGGCAATGCTGATTGTCGGCAATCTGTTTGCCGCTTTGTTGCTGGGCAGCAGTTTTCTAAATCAAGGATTATTTTTCCGCGATTCCCTGCACTGGGATTACAAACTGCCTCGCTGGCTGGCCACGGCCGTGGTTTGTGGAGTTCCTTTGCTGATTTTTCTTCTCGGCATGCGAAGTTTTATCTTAATGATTGATATTGTCGGGGGCGTGTTTTTAACTACGGAAATGCTGCTTGTTATCCTTATTTACTGGAAAGCCAAGCGGCTGGGCGATCTGCCTGCCGGACGGTACAAACTGCATAATGTTTATCTGTTGGCCGCGCTGCTTGTTCTGGCGCTGGCGGTTGGAGGGGTGTACAGCGTGGTGAAGATGTTTTGACAATTTAGCAATATAACAATATAATATACTCGTTCAAGAAAATGGTTGTTTTTTATTTATTCATAATTCATATATTATGTCCAAATATCTTTTTACATCAGAATCAGTCACCGAAGGCCATCCTGACAAGGTTTGCGATCAGCTCTCGGACGCTCTTTATGACGAGATGCTTAAACAGGATTTGAACGCGCATGCTGGGATTGAATGTTTTTGCACCACTGGCTTGGTATTGGTCGGCGGAGAAGCCAGAACCACAGCCTATGTTGATATTCAGAAGACAGTGAGAAATGTCTTGAATGATATTGGCTATGACAAATCAGAATATGGTTTTTGCGGGGATGATGTGGGCGTGGTTGTTACTTTGCATGAGCAGTCGCCAGACATTGCCCAGGGAGTTGACGAGGGCAAAGGCGAATTTAAAGAGCAGGGCGCTGGCGACCAGGGGCTGATGTTCGGCTATGCCAGCAATGAAACCCCAGAGTTGATGCCGCTTCCCATAATGCTCGCGCATAAGCTTACGCGCAAGCTGGCAGAGGTGCGGAAAAATAAAACCCTGCCATATCTGCGGCCAGACGGCAAGAGCCAAGTTACGGTTGAATACGAAGATGATAAGCCAAGAAGAGTTACGACTGTTGTGATAGCCGCGCACCATTCAGAAGATGTGCCAACTGAAAAATTAAAACAGGATATTACTGAAAATGTGATAAAGCCGGTTTTGGGCAAATATTTTACTCCTGAAACAAGAATTTTCATCAACAGCACAGGCAGATTTGTGCTCGGCGGGCCTCCGGCTGACGCTGGCCTTACTGGCAGAAAAATCATTGTTGACACTTATGGCGGAGTGGGCGCGCACGGCGGCGGGTGCTTTTCCGGCAAGTGCATTACAAAAGTTGATAGAAGCGGAAGCTACATGGCGCGCTATGTTGCGAAAAATATAGTCGCGGCCGGGCTGGCGGACAAATGCGAATTGCAGGTGGCATATTCAATCGGCGTGGCAGAGCCAGTGAGCATATTTGTGAATACTTTTGGCACTGGCAAAGTTTCTGATGAAAAAATTGTTGAATTGATAAAAAAACACTTCAGCTTCAAGCCGAAAGATATTATTACGCAGTTAAATCTGAGACAGCCGATTTATCGCCAGACCGCGGCCTACGGGCATTTTGGCCGTCCGGAATTTCCGTGGGAGAAAACTGATAAGGCGGAGGAGTTGAAGTCAGCTATAAGTTTATAAGCAGAGTAAGCAGATTAAACAACACAACCCGCTCAGATTCTTGAGCGGGTTGTTCTCTTTTGGCGCTAAACGAGTTGGCAACAAAAGAGATTGAGCGCGGTGACCACAGGTAGGGTTCATGAATGATTGGTGTGGGCGCGCTGAGATGAAAGAGCGGGGATATTCTCGGGTCGGAGCTGGTGTTTTAAAATTTTTTTCATTCGTCTCTGTCTCATCAAATATTGTATTCTCTGAGAAGCAGAACTCAATACTTTGGTCAAGAACCATGAAGCAAGAAATGCTCCTGCCATGACGAAACACAGAAGACTGATTCCGTCAGCCTGCGGGGTAATTGAATCTGCGGGGATAAAGAAAAGTGAGTAGCTGCTAACCAAAAGAACTAAAAACAGAAATAACATAATTCCTCCTAAATAAAGTTGCCCCGATTATAGCACATTTTTGACTTTTTGTCAAGGGCAGAGTATAATAAAACGCATAAATAAGCCATTTATGGACGTTATTCAAGCGTTATTTTTAGGTATAATCCAAGGTTTGACCGAGTTTTTGCCAATCTCCTCATCCGGGCATTTAATTTTTATCCCCAAGTTGTTTGGGTGGGCAGACCAAGGGCTGGCGTTTGATACGATTATTCATCTGGGAACGCTGGCAGCAGTAGTGGTATATTTTAGAAAAAGAATGACAGATAGAAAATTAGGCTGGTTAATAATTTTAAGTGTAATTCCTGCCGGAATAATCGGGTTTTTTTGGGGGGAGTGGATTGAGAATACTTTCAGGTCAGCGTTAGTTGTGGGAGTGAATATGATATTTTGGGGCATAGTATTGTTGGTTGCGGATAATATCAGAAGATTAAAAGATTGGAAGATTAAAAGATTAGAAAATTTAAGCTGTGGCAAAGCATTATTTATCGGATGCGCGCAGGCGATAGCGCTGATTCCCGGGGTCAGCCGATCTGGAATTACAATGACAGCCGGATTGTTTTCAAAACTGGATAAAAAAAGCGCGGCAGAATTTTCTTTTTTAATGAGCGCGCCGATTATTTTTTTAGCAGGCTTGTCAGGAATGCTGGATTTTACAAAACAGGAAACAGGAACAGCAATTTTGCCGCTGGCTGTCGGATTTATCGCGTCAGCCATAAGCGGATTTGTTGCAATATGGGGATTGATGAAAATAATTCAGAAATGGAGCTATGCCCCGTTCGTTGTTTACAGGATTATTATCGGAATTTTAATTTTAGCGTTTTTATTATGAGCGGAAAAAAGACATTAGCTGTTTTGGGAGCCGGCAACATGGGCACTGCTGTGGCATTTGTCTTGGCAGACAACGGCCATCAGGTAAAAATCTGGAACTGGGAAGGCGACATTGAGCCGTTGAAGCAGATTGAAAAATACCATGAGAACAAGAAATATCTGCCAAAAGTCAAATTGTCGGATAATATCATACCTTGCTATAAAATCGCCGAAGCGGTCAAAGACGCGGAAGTGATATTTTTCGTGGTGCCGAGCGGGGTAATGGAGCACACTGTTTCATTCGCCGCGCGCAATATCAAGCATAATGCTGTGCTGGTTGATGTTTCCAAAGGCATTGACAGTCATTCTTTCGGCCTGATTCCCTATGTGATGATGAAGCATGTCCGGCCAGAGCTGAAAAAAAATATTCTTTGCATTTCCGGTCCTGCAATTGCCAAGCAGATGGCGCACCGCCAGTTTACTGCCATGAGCATCGCGGGAAAAAACAAGCAGGCCATAAAAAAAGTCAAACAAGTAATGGAAAATAATTACATCAAGCTGATTATTTCTGATGACATGATTGGCGTGGAAGTTGGCGGTTCATTTAAAAACGTTTATTCAATCGCAATGGGAATCTGCGACGCTTTGGGGTACGGGCTTAACACCAAGGCAGCGCTGATTGTGAGCGCGATTTCTGAAATGGCTGATTTAATCAAAGCTATGGGGGGCAAGCGCTATACTGCTTACGAACTTTCCGGTCTCGGCGATTTAATCGGCACAGCATTATGCGAAGACAGCAGGAACCGCAGATTCGGCGAATATCTTGGTAAAGGAATGAGCGGAAAAACAGCGTTGAAAAAAGCAGGCCAGACTGTTGAAGGCGTGGAAGCGGCCAGATGCCTGATGATTTTGGCGGAAAAATATCGCATCAAACTGCCTTTTGCTGAAACTATCTACCAGTGCATACATGGCAAGGGACAGGCTGGCAACAGAATTAAAAAATATTTAAAACAATGTTCGTTTTAATTTTATATATGAAAAAAAGAAAATTGTTTTATATTATCCTTGTCGTTGTTTTGATCGTCGGAGGAATTGTCTACAGCCGATTTAAAAGCAATCAGCAGTCAACTGTTTATGAAACAGCCAAAGTTCAGCGCGGAGAATTAAAGCAGACTGTTGATGCGACCGGCAATATTGAATCAGCGAATGATTTGGACCTTTGCTTTGAAACAGCAGGCAGAGTAGCGAGAATTTATAAGAAAGTAAATGACGAAGTCAGAAGCGGAGAATTAATTATGGATTTGGATTTGAGCCAGCTGAACGCGGCAGTAGCGCAGGCTGAAGCGCAGGTGGCGCAGGCGCAGGCGGATTTAGACAAGCAGTTGGCAGGTAATACTGTAGAATACATTTCCCAGCTTCAGTCAGCTGTTGATAAAGCCAAAGCTGATTTGTCGCAAGTGCAGGGTTCAGTTCCAGGAGTGGAGCAGAGCACACTGGTCCAGAATGCCTATGATGACATGATTGCGACTTTGATTTCAGTGCAGAATGTTCTGGCTACTTCACTGACTGCGGCAGACAATATCCTTGGCGTGGACAATGCTTTAGCAAATGATGATTTTGATGATGTGCTGTCAGCATTGAATCCAGGCAAATTAAACACAGCTAAAAATAGATATTATGCCGCAAAATCAGCAAAACTTGACACTGATTCGGCGATTAACAAACTGAATAGTGGTTCTCCGCATGATGAAATAGATTGGGCTATTGAATTATCAGAAGATGCATTATTGATAAGCAAAGAAATGCTGTTTGCAGTGGCAGATGCTTTGGACAGCACAGCGCCACTGGGGGATTTAAGCCAGTCAGAGCTTGATATTTTAAAAACAAATATTCAGACCGAGCGCAGTTCAGTCGCCACTAAATACACGTCTTTGGTTACAGATAGGCACGACATTGACAGCGCGCGCAGCAGTTATTTTTCTTATCAGGCTTTAGTGGATAAATCTGAAGCTGCTTTGCGCGATGCTCAAAATCCTCCGCGCGAAGTTGATGTGGCCAGCTACCGCGCTGCCTTGGCCAGCTCCCAAGCCAGCCTGGCCGGGGCATTGGCAAACCGCAATAAAGCCCGATTATTTTCACCGAGCAGCGGCATTATTGGAAAAATAATCCCCAAAATCGGAGAGCAGGTTTCTTCACAGGATGCGGCAGTGAATTTGGTCAGCCCGCATTTTGAAGTAAAAGTTGATATTCCGGAGACTGACATTGTAAAAATAAAATTAGGCGATTCAGCCGAAATCAAGCTTGATGCTTATGGCGATGACGTGAAATTCGCCGGCAAAGTGGTTGAAATTGAAAAAGGCCAGACTGTTATTCAAGATGTTGTTTATTACCGCGTTACAGTATCTATGGAAGACAATAAAGAACATCAGATTTTGAATGGCATGACTGCCAATGTGGTATTTGCCACAGAAAGCAGGGAAAATGCTTTGTACCTTCCACAAAGGGCAGTGCGCACTAATGGAACAGGTAAATATGTGCGCGTGCTTGAGAATGGCGCGATTAAAGAAGCACAAATAAAAACAGGTCTGCGCGGAGACGGCGGTCTGGTGGAAATTTTAGATGGTTTGCAGGAAGGCCAGGAGATTATTGTGAACATTGGAGAAGTAAAAAAATAATTTAATAAATATCTGACAAATTTATTTAAAACAATTTATAAAATCTCCAAAAAGCAGAAGACGGAAGTTTATGTTGTCGGCGGTTATGTAAGGGACTGCCTGCTTGGCATTGAGCAGAACAAGGACATTGATTTTGTGGTAAGTGGCAGTGGTTTGGAGTTTGCCAAAGCATTTGATAAAGAATTAAAGCAATCAGGTTCATTGGTAGAATTTCCGGAGTTTGATACAGCGAGATATGTAATAACACCCCCCCTTTGTCCCCCCCTTATTAAGGGGGGGAAATGGGGGGGTATTGGCCAAATTGAATTAGAGTTCGCCGGTGCGAGGAGCGAGAAATATGATGAAAACTCCCGTAAGCCTAAAGTTGTTGCGACAGGCTTGGAAGAGGATTTGAAACGTCGCGATTTTACTGTAAATGCGATGGCCCAGCAAATAATGACTGGTGGAAAGTCGGGGAAAATAATGGATTTGTTTGCGGGACAAAAGGATTTGAAAAATAAAATTTTGAGGACGCCAATGGATCCTGACACCACTTTTTCCGAAGACCCTTTGCGCATGATGCGCGCGGCAAGGTTTGCCTCTCAGCTCGGATTTGCCATTGAAGCCAATACCTATGCGGCAATGGAAAAGAATGCCAAGCGCTTGAAAATCATTTCAGCCGAGCGCATTAAAGAAGAATTATTCAAAATTTTTGCCACTCCCAAGCCGTCAGTCGGTCTACGTATTCTTTATGATACTGGTTTAATGCAGATATTTCTGCGTGAAGTCTGCGATTTGAAGGGCGCGGAAGAAGTTTTCGGCCAATTGCACAAGGATGTTTTGGAGCATACTTTTAAAGTGATTGATAATTTAAGCGAGCGCACTGATAAAGTCTTATTGCGCTTGTCAGCCTTGTTCCACGACATCGCCAAGCCGGAAACCAAGAAATTTGTCCGCGGGCGGGGCTGGACTTTTGACATGCATGAGCATCTGGGCAAAAAAATGGCCCAGCAGATCGGCCGGCGCCTGCGCTTCAGCATTGATGAAATAAAATACATCGGGAAACTGATACGTTGGCATCAGCAGCCCATAGCTCTTATGGACGAGGGCATTACTGACAGCGCCATCCGGCGCTTGATCGTCAATCTCGGCGATGAGCTTGAAGATCTGCTCAAGCTTTGCCGTTCAGACATTACGACAGGCAATCCTTTAAAATTAAAAAGGCGCCTGGCTAATTATGATTATCTGGAAAGGCGCATTCATGAGGTAATTGAAAAAGACAAACTGCGCGCATTCCAGTCTCCTGTCCGCGGAGATGAAATTATGAAAGAATGCGGGCTCAAGCCAGGCCCGACAGTCGGGAAAATAAAAAAAGCCATTGAAGAGGCGATTTTGGACGGCAAAATTCCCAATGAGTACGAACCAGCGAGAAAATATTTTGAAGAGATAAAAAATAAGTATTTGAAAGAGGCGAGCGAGTGGGAGAGGGTTTGAAATTTAGAATTATTATGTACAACACGCTTATCAAAGTAGAAGATTTAAAAAAGCAGTTTGAAAGCGAGGAAGTGATTACCAAAGTCCTGCACGGGCTTAGTTTTGAAATAAGCAAGGGCGAATTTGTGGCAATAATGGGGCCGTCAGGCTCTGGCAAGTCAACTTTGATGCATATTCTGGGCTTTTTGGATAAATTGACAACCGGCAGATATTTTTTTGAAGGCAGGGACGTAAGTTCGCTTGATGATGACCAGCTGGCAGAGATGAGGAGTAAAAAAATCGGCTTTATTTTTCAGTCATTCAATCTGCTTAACCGCTCAACCGCGCTGGAAAATGTCATGCTGCCCCTTTTTTATACCAATGTATCCAAAGCAGAAAGAATCAGCAGAGCCGCAGAGCTTTTGAAGCAAGTCGGTTTGGAGCACAGACTTGATTATACCCCAAACAAATTATCAGGCGGGGAAAAACAGCGCGTGGCCATTGCCAGGGCCTTGGTCAATCAGCCGGAGGTGATTTTTGCCGACGAGCCGACAGGCAATCTGGATTCCAAGTCAGGCCTACAGGTAATGAAAATTTTGCAGGATTTAAACCTCAAACAAAAGCACACCATAATTCTTGTCACACATGAAAAATACACTGCAGACCATGCAGAGAGGGTAATTCGCTTGAGAGACGGTTTGATTATTAGCGATGAAAAAGTCGCCACTCGGCAGATTGCGGACGAGAATGGGGATTTGAAAAAGTAATTATGAATGTTTTAGAAACCATTCATTCTGTTTGGCATATTCTGGGCCGGAGCAAACTGCGGTCTTTTTTAACAATGCTGGGAATCATTATCGGGGTCATGGCTGTAATTATCGTAATGTCAGTCGGGGCCGGAGCGCAGAGCCTGATTTTAAACCAGGTGAAAAGCTTGGGTTCAAATTTGGTCGGCGTTCTGCCCGGCGCGTCTGAAGAAAACGGCCCTCCAGCTTCAGTTTTAGGCATTGTAGTAACGACTTTAAAAAATGAAGACGGCGAAGAAATCATCAAACGCGGCTGCAGCTGTTTTGAGGCTTTGACAATGTATGTGAGCGGAAGCGATGTTATTAATGTAAATGACGCGACAGTTGATACAACTTTTACCGGAGTAACGGCTGGCTATCTTGATGTTGAAGACGCCACAGTCGCAGAAGGAATATTTTTTACTGAAGATGAAGAAAAAAGCATAGCTCGCGTTACGGTCATTGGATATGAGGTAAAAGAAAAATTATTCGGCGATGATGACGCATTGGGCAAAAAAATTAAAATCAGAAAGAGTAATTTTACCATCATCGGCGTGATGGAAAAGCGCGGTGTGAGCGGTTTCCAAAATCAAGACGACCAGGTGTTCGTGCCCCTGCTCACAGCGCAGAAATTATTATTGGGCATTGACCATGTGAGCTTAATCCGCGCCAAAGTTGATTCAGCGGAAAATATGGATAGGGCGGTAGAAAGTATAAAAACTATTTTGCGCGAAAGGCATAATATCAATCCCGGCGAAATTGATGATTTTACAGTCAGGTCAATGGCCCAGGGCTTGGCAGTCATCACCAGCATCACAGATGCGCTCAAGTTTTTTCTAGTAGCCATTTCCGCGATTGCTCTGGTGGTCGGCGGCTTCGGCATTATGAACATAATGCTGGCGACTGTGCAGGAAAGAACCCGTGAAATCGGCTTGCGCAAAGCCGTGGGCGCAAAATCAATTCAAATCACCATGCAGTTTTTGATAGAATCCGCAGTAATTACTTTTTTAGGCGGTGTCATTGGCATTTTATCAGGCATTTTAATTTCTTTTGCAGTAGCAAAAGTCGCCCAGGCATTAGGCTATAACTGGGATTTGGTTATTTCTTTTTCTTCAATCTTATTAGGCTGTTTTGTTTCAATCGGCATAGGCTTGATTTTTGGAATAATGCCTGCCCGTCGCGCCAGCCGGCTTGACCCTATTGAAGCCCTGCATTATGAATAATGATTATGTTATTTAGAGATAGAATGAAAATGGCTTATTCAGCTCTTGAGCGCCAGAAATTGCGCAGTATTTTAACTGTGGTCGCTTTAGGCATAGGGATTGCTTCTGTGGTGATTATTATGTCAGCCGGCAGTGGATTAGAAAGCATGGTTTTGAGCGAAATGGAAATATACAGCCCGAACACGTTAAATATTGAGGTAAGAGTGCCGGGCAAGGGAGAGGCTGGCAGCGCCACTAGCATGGCAACCGGAGTTACGATTACCACCTTAAAAAATACTGACATGGAAGAAATTGCAAAACATGCCAATATTGACGCTGTTTATAATTATGTCACCAGCCAGGAAGTGATTAAATATGAAGATAAAAATAAAACAGTGATAATTTTCGGCTATGGAGCGCAGGCGCCGAAAGTGGAAAAAATAGAATTGGCAGAAGGCAGATTTTACGAGCAGGCAGAAGAAGAATCCTTGTCGCAAGCGCTGGTTTTGGGCTGGGATGTAAAAAATGATTTGTTCGGCGAAGATTCTGCCGCCGGCAAAAGCGTCTATCTGCACGGCAAATCTTTTAAAGTGGTTGGAGTGATGGCTGAAAGAGGCGCAAGTTTTGGCTTTGATTTTGACAACATTGTTTATGTGCCGACAAAGACATTGCAGAAAAAAATGCTGGGCATTGATTATGCCATTGGCATCAATGCCCGGGTGATTGATATGTCAAAAATAGAGCAAACGAAGGAAGATATTGAATATTTATTAAGGCAAAAGCATGATATTTCCGATGCTGATAAAGATGATTTCAAAGTTACTACCATGGATGAGATTAGAAAGACATTAGAAATTATTATCAACGGAATAACCCTGCTGTTGGTGGCTTTAGTTTGCATATCCTTGGTTGTCGGCGGAGTGGGCATAACTAATATTATGTATGTGTCAGTGATAGAGCGGACTTTTGAAATCGGTTTGCGCAAAGCCATAGGCGCCAAGAACAAGGATATTCTCTGGCAATTTCTGTCAGAAGCAGTGTTTTTAACCTTTGCCGGAGGAGTGGCAGGCGTGATTTTAGGCTTTATTATTTCTTATCTGGTTTATTACGGCGCTGTAAGCTATGGCTTGAACTGGACTTTTTCAGTTTCTTTGAATTCAGTGATACTGGCTTTGGCATTTTCCACTTTTGTGGGCTTGTTTTTCGGCATTTATCCTGCCAGAAAGGCCGCGCGGCTTGACCCGATTGAAGCCTTGAGAAAAGAATAGCAATTTGCGTTTTTGATAGGGTTTTGCTATAATACTTGTTAATATGCTATCAATTTGGCATGATTTCCTTTACCAGCCGGTTTTCAACGTTTTGATCTGGATTTACAACAATTGGACAGACCATAATTTGGGCTGGGCAGTGGTTTATCTCACTATTGCCCTGCGTTTTATTTTACTGCCTTTTACTTTGGCGTCTGAAAAGAGCAAATCCAAAGACAGCAATCTGCAGCATGAAATAGACCGCTTAAACAAAGAATTAGCTGGCGATCCCCAGCTGAAAAAAGAAGAAATAAGAAAAATTCTTAAAAAGCGCAAGATCCGCCCAATGAGCAAGGTAATAGTCCTCGGCGTCCAGGTGCTTGTCTTGATACTTTTGTACCAGGTCTTCTTGCGCGGAATAACCGGGGAAAAAATCGCCAAGATACTTTATCCTTTTATTGATTTTCCCGGGCCTATCAATACTGTTTTTTACGGCTTTGATTTAGGCGCCCGTTATGATATAATTTGGCCTGGGGCAGTAGCTCTGTTCCTGCTTATTGAAATATATTTAAGCTATCGCAGACACAAGCTGCTTTTGAACAAGTCAGATTTGGCTTATTTCATTTTATTTCCCGCTTTCAGCTTTTTTGCGCTCTGGATTTTGCCAATGGTAAAATCCCTGTTCATCTTGACATCACTGACGTTTTCTGTTATAATCGGCCAGTTTAGCAGTAAGATTATTTTCAGGCCTAAAAAAACTGCTAAATCATAATAATTTTAACATTTAATAATATGGGCGAGTCGCTGGACAAATTAATGTATTCATTCGTAATGGAGGATGTCTTAAAAGGCGTGTTTATCTATGTTCCGCCTGGGTATGTGGCCTGCGTTTATGATTTAGGCAGGGGAGTGCTGAAAAAGGTTTTGACGCCCGGCCTGCATTTGAAAATCCCTTTCTGGCAGAAGGCCAAGCTGTTCAATACCCAGACTTTGGAATACCGCATTTCGCGCGAGTTTAATCCTGAAAATGAAAAGGCAATGGGCGATATTCCTATTGCCGCCATTACGCAGGATGGAAAAAAGATAGCTGTTGAAGGCGCTATTTTATTGCGCTTGGACATTCATCAGATACCAGCCATCTGGCAGTCAATCGGCGATGATTTTGTGGCCAAAATTGTCCGACCGACAGTGCGGAGCAGAATTAGGATGGTGATGAGCAGGTATGACAAGCAGGATGTCATCGGCCAAAAGCGCGATAATGTTGAAACAGAACTGAAAAGCGAATTGGAGCGCATATTCTATTCCCGCGGAATTTATGTTGAAAATGTGCTTTTGAGCGAGATAGCTGATGTGCAGGAGTTTGCAAGGACAGCGGACAAGTAAAACCACTAATTTGACATCTTTTTTAGGGGGTGGTATATTATCACTCAATGAGTTAGAGTGATAATTATGAATACCCGCCAGCAAAATCTTCTAAAACTTATTATAGAAAATTACATTGAAACAGCTGAACCGATCGGCTCCAAGTTTTTGGCTGAAAATACTGATTTGGACGTGAGCGGAGCAACAATCAGAAATGAGATGCGCGCTTTGGAAGAAGAGGGATTTTTAACCCATCCGCACACTTCTGCCGGCAGGATTCCGACTGAAAAGGGCTATAAAAAGTATTTGACAGAGTTGGATTTAACAAAAACTAGAAGTTCTAAAAAAGAAAATGATGTGCTGGGAATGTCTTTGAAAGACAGCGAGCGGGAGATTGGCTGTAAAAATTTGGCAAAAACACTCGCGGAATTATCCGGTGAAACAATAATTTTAGCATTTTCTCCAGAAAAGGTGTATTATACCGGCTTATCAAATTTATTTTCCAAGCCGGAATTCCGCGAACTTCAGATGGTGGCAGATATGTCCGCGATTTTTGACCATTGCGAGGATTGCTTAAAAACATTTTTTAATGAGGTTGAAGAAAGCCCGAAATATTTTATCGGCAATGAACATAGTTTTGGCAATGCACTTTCAGTGTTGGCGTTTAGATTCGGTTATGAAGGCCTTTTGGCTATGCTTGGTCCAATGCGCATGGACTATGCGCGTAATTTCAAGCTTGTACATAAAGTTAAAGAATTGCTATGACAGAAGAACAAGAGAAACAGGGGTTTTTCCACCACAAGTGCAAAAACTGCGAGAAGTTAAAAAAAGAATCGGAAGAATACAAGTCAGGCTGGCAGAGGGCTGTAGCTGATTATAAAAATTTGCAAAAAGAAATATCCGACCGCCGTGCCGAATGGGCGCAGTTCAGTGAACAGCAGATTATTGAAGAGTTTTTGCCAGTGTATGATAATTTTAAAAAAGCTTTTAAAGACACAGATGACGCAGATGCCTATGCAGATGACGCTGATAATGCGAATATGAAAAAAATGCAAAATTGGAAAAAGGGGATTGAATTTATTATGAAACAGTTTGAGGGGGTGTTGAAAGAGCATGGGATTGAGGAAATAAAAACAGTCGGTGAGGTTTTTAATCCGGAATTGCATGAAGCAGTCGGGGAGGAAGAGTCAGAACAGCCAGAACATACGATTTTAAAAGAAATTGATACAGGGTATAGAATGAATGGGAGAGTAATCAAAGCGGCAAAAGTTATAGTGTGTAAAAGCAAATAATTTTTAACTTATAAAAATATGAGTCCAGAATTTGCGCAAACACTTGAATTACCTGTTCCAGAGAAGAAAGAGCCAAGCGCAAAAGGCCGGAAATCCCGAGATACAATTGTGATTCCTGCCTTTGAGGAGATGGGGAAAGAATCCACTCATGGGAAAGTAATCAGTATATATAGCCGGAAGGAGAAAGAGTTGCCTTTAAATATTGAAAAATTAACCTCACGCATGAAAGAGGGTATTTTTAAGGAAGAGACAAGTAAAGCAGAGGTGGAACAGATTGCGGAGTTTTTAATATGTAAAACACCAGAAGAAATAGCTGAGTTGATTTGGGAAGGCAAGTTGCATCATACGGTTTTTTTACAAGTCAAAGAAATGTGCGGTAAAAAGGAGAAAAATATCTTAGAAGAAAAGTCCCTCGCGGTTTTAATGTTGATGGCAGAAAAGATGAGGGGGATTAGAAAGGGTTTGAAGCAGATATTAGGGGGGGATGAAAACGTAGCGATTGAAGACTTAATTAGGAAAACTTTTGGTTTGGGTTTAGGAGAGCAAGGAAAAGAAGAGCAGCCGAAAGCTGCGTCAGGAGAATTTTAATTTATAAATATATGTCAGAGGAATTTGTTCCGGCAATGAATATTTATGACACCAAAGACGCGGTCGTGGCCGAGACACCGCTGGCCGGCGTTGACCCAAAAGATGTTGAGGTCAATGTGGAAAGGGGCGTTTTAACGGTCAAAGGCGCGACTAAAAAAGAGCATGAGGTTGATGAAAAGAATTATTACCGCAAAGAAGTGCGCTCCGGCTCTTTCTTCCGCCAGGTGGCCTTGCCTGTCGCTGTCAAAGAAGACGCGGTCAAAGCAGAGTTTGAGGATGGCATTTTAAAAATCACCTGCCCCAAAGTCGCGCCAGCAGTGACGAAAAAAATAAGCATTAAAGTGATGAAGAAAGAGAAGAAGTAATTAAGTTAAATTTTATGGAGGAAAAAAATAAACTTATAGTAATATTTGACGAACAGCCAGTTCGGCGTTTGTGGAGTAAAAAAGAGGAAAAATGGTATTTTAGCGTGGTGGATGTTATCAGGATTTTAACTAATAGCGACAATCCGCAGGTTTACTGGAGAGTGCTCAAAAAAAGGCTTATAGATGAGGGTTCTGGTGAAACCGTTACAAAATGTAACGGTTTGAAAATGGCCGCAAAAGACGGGAAAATGCGCATTACTGATATGGCTGATGTTGAAGTGTTGTTGCGTTTAATCCAGTCAATCCCATCTCCAAAAGCTGAACCATTTAAGTTGTGGCTGGCAAAAGTCGGTTATGAAAGAATGCAGGAAACCGTTGATCCGGAATTGGCAGTCGGACGTGCACGCAGGAATTGGCAGGCGATTGGACGGAGCCAAAAGTGGATTGAACAAAGAATGCTCGGAGTTGAAACGAGGAATAAGCTTACTGACTACTGGGCAGACCACGGAATTGAAAAGAAAGATGAGTTTGCTAAACTCACGAATGTTATTCATCAGGAATGGAGCGGGCTATCCGTAAAAGGGCATAAAAATTTGAAAAGTTTGGATGCGCAGAATTTGCGCGACCATATGACCGAGGCCGAGCTGATATTCACCGCGCTGGCAGAATTGTCCACGCGCCAGATCGCTGAAACAGAAAAAGCAGATGGCTATAAACCTAATAAAATCGCCGCGCATAAAGGCGGCAGGATTTCCGGCAGCGCGCGCCGGCAGTTGGAGAAACAGACAGGCAAGAAAGTTGTGAGCAGAGAGAACTATTTGAAACCGGTTAAAGAAGTAAAAAAATTGGAATAATATGAAAGAATTTATAAATAAATTGTTAAAGAATTTTCAATTTAAATAATTTGATTTTTTAATTTTAAATTAAATAGTAATCTAATTATTAACCACGAACGTGGCAGGAAAGATTCCTCACTGCGTTCGGAATTTAAACCTATGAGCAAAATTCTCGGAATAGACCTCGGCACGACCTTCTCCTGCATGGCAGTGATTGAAGGCGGACAGCCCAAGGTGCTGGAAAACAAGGAGGGGGCAAGGATTACGCCGTCAGTGGTGGCGATTTCCAAAACCGGCGAGCGCTTGGTTGGCCTTTTGGCCAAACGGCAGGCCGTTACTAATCCGGAAAACACGCTTTTTTCCATCAAGCGCCTGATCGGGCGCAGATGGGACGACGCAGAAGTCCAGCGCGATTTGAAAGTTATGCCTTATAAAATCGTCAAAGCCGGCGATGGAGTTAAGGTCGTGATGTCCGGAAAAGAATATTCTCCGCAGGAGATATCGGCAATGATTTTGGGAAAAATGAAATCAGATGCGGAAGAGCGATTGGGCGAAAAAATCACCGAAGCCGTGATTACAGTGCCTGCGTATTTTGACGACAGCCAACGTCAAGCCACCAAAGACGCGGGCGAAATCGCGGGATTAAAAGTCGCGCGCATTATTAATGAGCCGACTGCAGCCGCGCTCGCATACGGTTTTGACAAGAAAAAAGACCAGCAAATCGCGGTTTATGACTTGGGCGGAGGAACTTTTGATATTTCCATTTTGGATGTGTCAGCCGACACAGTGCAGGTTTTATCAACCAACGGCGACACGCATTTGGGCGGAGATGATTTTGACCAGGTGATTATGGAGTGGATTTTTAAAGAATTTAAAAAAGACCAGGGGATTGATTTATCAAATGATTCTTTGGCAAAACAGCGCATCAGGGAAGCGGCGGAAAAAGCCAAGATTGAATTGTCAACCGCGCAGGAGACGGAAATCAACCAGCCGTTCATCACTTCTGACGCTTCAGGTCCCAAACATTTAGTTATGAAATTATCCCGCGCAAAATTGGAAGAATTAGTAGGCGATTTGGTTGAAAAAACAATGGGTCCGGTCAAAAAAGCATTAGAAGATGCTAAACTAGATGTTAAAGACATTGATGAAGTTGTAATGGTCGGCGGAATGACAAGAATGCCATTGGTTTTTCAGACCGTGGAAAAGTTTTTTGGAAAGAAGCCGAATATTTCAGTCAACCCTGACGAAGTAGTGGCAGTCGGCGCAGCAGTGCAAGGCGGTGTTTTGCGCGGGGATGTCAAAGATGTGCTTTTGCTTGATGTTACACCGCTTTCTTTAGGTATTGAAACACTGGGAAGCGTAATGACGCGTCTGATTGAGCGCAATACCACAATCCCGACCGGCAAATCGCAGGTTTTTTCCACAGCGGCTGACAATCAGCCGAGCGTGGAAATCCATGTTTTGCAGGGCGAGCGCGAAATGGCCACGGATAATAAAACTTTAGGCAGGTTTATGCTTGACGGCATTCCGCCGGCGCCTCGCGGAGTTCCGCAGGTTGAAGTTACATTTGACATTGACGCCAACGGCATTGTGAATGTCAAAGCCAAAGACAAAGCGACGAATAAAGAGCAGTCAATCCGCATTGAAGCGTCTTCAGGACTTTCCAAAGATGAGATTGAGAAGATGAAAAAAGACGCGGAGGCGCACGCAGATGAAGACAAGAAAAAACGCGAACTCGTTGAAGCGCGCAATATAGCTGACACAATGGTTTACACCACTGAAAAAATGATGAAGGAAGTTGAGGAGAAGTCCGCCCAAGGCGGATCCGCCTTGGGCGGAAAGGCCATTATTACTGATGATGAGAAAAAGAAAGTTGAAGATGCACTCAAAGCGCTGAAAGATGTAAAAGATGAAGATGATTTAGAAGCAATCAAAAAAGCTTCTGAAGAATTAAGCAAGGCCGCGCAGGCGGTTGGAGCGAAGATGTACCAGTCCGGCTCTGCTAAAGCTGCGCCGGATAAACAAGATGGTGATAACAAGAAGGACGAAGGGCCGATTGAGGGCGAGGTGGTAAAATAAACTAAAATGTCCAAAGATTATTATAAAATTTTAGGTGTAGACAAAAACGCCTCAACAGAGGAGATAAAAAAGGCATTCCGCAAGCTGGCGCATCAGTACCACCCTGACAAGCAGGGCGGGAATGAAGCAAAGTTCAAAGAAGTGAATGAGGCGTTTCAGATTTTGGGAAATGAGGAAAAACGCAAGCGCTATGACCAATTCGGCGCTGATTTTGAACAGCAGGGCGGATTTGGCGGAGGAAAGGGCTGGGAGGATTTTATGCGCGCGGCAAGAGGTCAAGGGGGATTTAATGGTTTTAATGTTAATTTTGGAGATTTTGATTTTGGAGATATCTTTGGTGATATCTTTGGTTTTGGTGGCGGATCATCAAGGCGAGGCCGAGGCCGTTCAAAAGGCAATGATATTCAGGTTGATGTGCAATTGAGTTTCCGCGAAGCGGTTTTTGGAACGGAAAAAGAAATTCGGCTCACAAAAAATAATTCCTGTGATGTTTGTGGAGGTTCTGGGATAGAGCCGGGAAGTAAAATGCACCAATGCAGCGATTGCCATGGCCAGGGGCAGGTAAGGCGCGTCCAACAGACGATTTTAGGCGCGATGCAGACAGTAAGCGCCTGCCCGACTTGCAGTGGACAAGGGAAAATCGCGGAAAAAAGATGTAAACATTGCGGAGGAGATGGAATCGTGCGCAGTCAGTCAAACTATACAGTAAAAATTCCCGCAGGCATTGATGATGGCGAAGCAATCCGGTTGGCGGGAAAAGGGGAAAGCTCGGGCGCAGGCGGTTCAGCAGGGGATTTGTATGTAAAAGTTCATGTAAAGCCAGAAGCAGGGTTTACGCGCGATAGGGATGATATTTATACAGAATTAAAAGTATCTTATCCACAGGCGGTTTTGGGAGACAAAATAGAGATTGATACTATAGACGGCAAGAAAAGATTGGTAATTCCAGAAGGCACCCAATCGCATCAGGTTATCCGTCTCAAGGGGCTTGGCGTGCCAAATGTCCACGGCCGGGGCAGAGGAGACCAGTATGTTAAAGTGATTGTGGAGGTGCCGAAGAAGACAAGCAGACAGGCAAAAAAGCTTTTAGAAGAGTTGGCAGGGGAATTATAGTTTGGTATACTATAAAGGTAATTTTTTAAACAATAATTATATGATAGAAGAAAACGTTGAACAGTCTAAACAGGAACATCTTGAAGGGAATCCAGTGACAATAAAGGAAAATGATCTGATTAAATGTAAATATACAGGGATGGGAAATCCTGTGCTTCATGATCTTGAGAATACGATTTTAAAGGTTGATAAAGTAAAAGATGATTATATAGTTGTGGTGGTAAATAATAAAGAAGGCGGTGGTGGGCCTGGTGCGCAAGTCGGAGATATTAAGACAATTGAGAGGAAGTATATTAGAGACGCTTATTTTGAGAAAATATAATTATGTCTTTTTTAGAGCTTTTTCCCAGTTTAGATTTATTTATTTTATTTTTATTTATCATTGCAATTATTCTGCATCTGATTTTTGTTAAAAAATCCAGCTTGTTTATTAATGCTTTGTCGGTTTACGTTGCTGTAGCGTTGGTGATAATTGTTCCGCTGTTCAGCGCAACCGTCGCTGGCTGGCTGAATTTTTCAGTTTACATCCGAGTTATTGCTTTTTTGCTTTTATGTTTTCTTGTTTTTTTGCTCTTATCGCACAGCAATTTGGGAGAGTTTTCAAAAAATGTCTCGCCAACCCAGTTTGGAACATCTTTGGCATGGAGAATCGCGATTGTCGGTTTGTTTTTCACCACAGTTTTATATTTTCTACCATCCGGCATAGTTCAATTCGGCCCGATTGTAAAAGCACTGTTTGTAAATTTTATCGCATTGGTTGTTTGGTTTTTAATCCCATTGTTGCTGGCTTTTGCTTACAGGTTTAAGACGAGGAGAGGGTGGGTGGAGTAATTTGTCCAAAATTTTATTCACCTCCGCGTCAGCTTCTTTGTTGCCATCGCGCAAAGTATGCTTGATGGCGACTTTTTTGAATTTCTGCATGGCGTTCCAGGCCTGAATAAAAAGCTTTTGCAGGTTCGGCTCTTTTACTTTATATTCAAGATTCATCTGTTTGACCAGTAATTCGCTGTCAATAATGCATTCAACTTCAGTCGCGCTCAATTCATGCGCTTTTTTCAGCCCGGAAATAATAGCCGAATACTCGGCAAAATTATTCGTCTGCGCGCCCAAATATTCTCCATAAGCGACGAGAGTTTTGCCTTTTTGATTTTTTATCACCACTCCTATGGCTGCAGGCCCCGGATTGCCTCGCGACCCGCCGTCAGTGTAAATTGTTAATTTCATAGTTTTTTCAAGTCAACTATTGTCAATTGCAGCTCTCTGTTTCCATTCCATTGATTAACATCAATCTCAAACACCAGATCAATTTTGTCTCCAATTTTAAGCGCTTTGCTCCAGTCAGTGCAATGGCAGTTGTTTTCATCGCATAAATTCCAGCCGATTGTTTTTTTAATCTGCTGCGAATTGTGCTTTACCATAATGCGCAGATGTTTCCTGTCTTTTCCCACAGGCTCCAATCCGGTGATGGTCAAATTATGCGCCAGATATTTTGGTTTTGGATTAGTTTGGCCGAACGGCTCAAATTTTTCCAACAGGCCGTAAAGCTCCCAATTAATTTCGTCAAGATTCACTTCTGCATCAATCAACAACGCTGGTTTTAATTCCCTGCCAGCAGTTTTTTCTTTGAATTTTTCTTTCAGCTTTGTTTTGAATTCTTCAAGCTGGCTTTCATTTTTTATTGTAAAACCGCATGCCATTGGATGCCCGCCGAATTTGTCAAAATATCCGCTTAATTCCTGCAATGCCTCAATCAGATTAAATTCTTCTACACTGCGCCCGGAGCCGATTATCTCGCTTTCGTTCCTCGTAATTACAATTGACGGCTTGTAGTATTTATCTTTCAATTTTCCGGCTGCCAAGCCTATTATTCCTCCTGGCCATTCATCATTTCTGGCGAATAAAATCGGTTCGTCTTTTTGCGTTTTTTCTATCTGATTAACCGCTTCTTTCATTAATTCTTCTGTGGTTTTTTGCCTTTGTTCATTGTTTTCATTCAATTCCCTGGCAAGTTCCGCAGCCTCGTCATTATCTTCAGTTATCATCAGATTGTAGGCAGTGTTGGCATGGTTCATTCTTCCGGCCGCATTTAAACGGGGAGCAATTTGAAAAGAAATGGTATCTGCGGTAAGTTCTCTTTTTTTATTCCCGTCTTCTTGCAAAAGACGCGCCTCCAAAAGCAGTTTTTGCAGGCCGATCCGCTTCGTTTTATTCAGCACCACCAGTCCGTATTTTACGAGAGTGCGCGATTCGCCGACCAGCGGAACCATGTCTGCGACTGTGGCAATTGCAACTAAATCAAGAAGCCATTTTTCCCATCCATCAGATGGTTTTTCCCCAGAATTTTTTTTGAGCAGGCCCTGCATCAGCTTAAACGCTACCCCTCCTCCAGCAAGCCCTTTATCAGGATAAGTTTCATCCTTAACTTTTGGGTGTATAATCGCGTATGCGGGAGGGAGCGTTTCCGGAACAGAATGATGGTCAGTTATAATCACGTCCATGCCTTTTTCATTCGCCATCACAATTTCTTCAAGATTGCTTATACCGCAATCGCAAGTAATAATCAGATTGATTTTTTCTTCGGCGAATTTTTGAATAGTATTTTTGTTCAGGCCATAGCCGTCAATTTCGCGATGCGGCAGGAACACATCTACGTTTTGCGCTCCCAGCGTTTTTAACGTTGAAATAATTATTACTGCTCCGCAGACGCCATCAGCGTCATAATCGCCATGCACAATGATTTTTTCCCCGCTGTTGATTGCTTTATAAATTCTTTCCACTGCTTTTTCCATGTCGCGGAAAAGAAACGGGTCGTGCACGTCCTGCGAATAATCAGGATTCAGGAATTCATCAATCTGCTCCTGCGTGCGGATATTGCGGTGGTATAACAAACCAGCCGCGAGGACTGGCAGTTCAGGGTGTTCAGTTAAAAAATTCTGCGGAGCAGGGGAGAGAAGCTTCCAGTTTTTGGTCATAGATAAATCCTTTATATTTTACATTTTTTTTATACACTTGACAAGATGCGGATTTTGTGATATGCTTTCTTGTCGGCTGGGAATAGTCTCGGCTGTAAAAGGCACAAGTAATCCCGCAGTTGTTGCTGGGATGATAAGTGCCAAGGAGGTTTGTCATGGGAAAAAAGAGATTAT
>CAZHEJ010000002.1:0-18672 GCA_964531615.1 uncultured Gammaproteobacteria bacterium
TTGCGCCAAATCAAGAATGGTTAGAATATCTTCCTTAGATTGTTCTTTTAATGAAATTAAGTGGCGCATAATCCATGCCTATTTTAACTTCTCCTTCAACAATTTTTCCGCCACCTTTGGTTCAGCGCTTCCTTCGGTGGCTTTCATTATCATGCCAATGAGGAATTTCAGCACTGCTTCTTTGCCAGCTTTGAATTGCAAAACCTGCGCAGGATAATTTTTGATTATTTCATCAATAACTTCTCCAAGCTTCCTCTCATCTGCCACCTGTCCCCAGCCCTTGTCTTCCAGAATATGCGTTGGGTCCTTGTCCTTGTCAGAGCCAGCCATGATTAAAAGTATTTTTTGCGCATTGGTTGAATTTACTCGGCCATCGTAAACTAAAGCAATCAGTTCGGCAAAATTTTCAGGAGTGAATTTAATGTCTTTAATGGTTAGATTTTTTTCATTTAAAATACCCAAAAGCTTACTGGTAATCCATCCGCCGGCCAGGCGGGCGACCCCAGCACTAGAATTGCTTTGCAATTCAGTGCGGGGTAAACTTTTTGATAGTGAATCAATCCATTCTCGTAATTCGCTCATTACTTCTTCTGTAAAATCAGCTAAACCGCTGTCTTCACTTAAAATCTGCGCATCAGCATAAGAAAAACCCAATTCCTCGTGAAATCTTTGCTTTTTTGACTGCGGAAGTTCTGGCAGAGTAATTTTGCCAGTGATTTTTAATGGATGGAATGGCGGGATGTCAGGTTCAGGGAAATAGCGATAGTCAGCCGCACTCTCTTTTACCCGTTGCAAGACTGTTTCGCCTTTCTTTTCATCCCAGCCCCGCGTTTCCTGCTTCAAAACATTCTTTTTTTCTAATAAATCTGTCTGCCTTTTGATTTCAAATTCAATTGCCTTTTCAACCGCTCTGAATGAATTGAGATTTTTTATTTCTATTTTATTATTCAATTCATAATTCCCAAGCGGTTTAACAACTCCGCCAGCAATTTCAAATTTACCCTCTTCTTGCATTGAGATATTAGCTTCACAGCGCATATGCCCTTTTTCCATATCAGCATCAGATATGCCGAGATAGCGGAAAATAGACCTAAGTTCTTGGCAGTATGTTTTTGCTTCCAAAGCGGTTTTAAAATCAGGGTCAGTTACAATTTCCACTAGCGGGGTTCCTGCGCGATTGAAGTCCACTAGTGTGCTGCCTTCGCTATCATGTAGTAACTTGGCCGTGTCTTCTTCCAAATGTACGCGGGTAATGTTGATTTTTGTTTTTTCCCTTAAATTGTCGCCAAGCGGAAAATTTAATGCAATAAAACCGTGTTCGGCAATTGGTTCGTCGTACTGCGAAATTTGGTATCCCTTTGGAAGATCGGGATAAAAATAATGCTTGCGGTCAAATTTTGATAATTCGCGGATTTTACAGTTAAGCGCTTTGCCGATTTTCACTGCCCACTCAATCGCTGTTTTGTTCGGCACTGGCAGAGTGCCCGGATGCGCCAGGCATATCGGGCAGATATTAGTGTTTTGTTCAGGTAAATCAGGATCATTTTTGCAACTGCAAAACATTTTGCTTTTTGTTTTCAGTTCAACATGCACTTCCATGCCGATTATTGGAGTGTATTTGGGCATAAAATCAGGCCGTATTTTTTTTCAATTCAGAATAAAGTATGGTCGGCGCGCTTGATGATAAGGGAGTGAATAATAGGCCGATCATGGTGTTAATCAATGTAAAAAATATGCCTGCTAAATTAAAAGCCAGGCTTTGCGGAGTAAAAAAACTCATGGCAATTGAAAAAGGCAGGCTGATAATCCATTGTATAGCCATTAAGATAATCGCAAAGAATATCCCGGGCGCAATTAATCTCCACAGCACTGCCCACCATCTATTTTTCACCAGCTGGCGGCTGGTCTTTAATGATTCAATTACTTTATGCTCGTCAATTGCCACTGCATAAAATGAAAAGGCAAACCAGACTGCAAATAGAATTCCTGGAATTATCAGCAGTATTAATCCGCCGAGTATTATCAAAGAAGTTAAAATTGATACCAGCAAAGAGACCCAGATTAAATGGGTGGATTTCTGCAGTTCTTCTTTAATGTTTCCGCTTATTTGCTCATTGTAAAGCTTGAATATAACGCGCACGAAAGCAATGGTGATCCAGATGCTGGCGATTGTACCTCCAAGCACAATTAATATATAAATAATCATTGGCAGGCTGAATCCGTAAACGGCAATGGATTCAAAAAAAGAGCCCATTATTCCGCTGGCAACAGCAATAATGCCGGTTGGTATGAATAGCAGGAGCATGTATTTCAACAAATTTTTCCAGTTTTTTTGGTATAATTTAACGCTGTTTTTAATGATTTCCGCGGTTGTAATTAGCATATGTTTTAAAATTTTAAATTTTGAATAGTTTTCCAAATTTTTTGATGAATAATTTCAGGCAGAAGGATTTTATTGTTTTGTACGCATTCAATCAGCTTAAATTCAGGATATTTTTTGGCGATTTGCAGATAGGCTTTCTCCGCATCTTTGAGGTGTTTTAAATCGTCTTCATGAATATCGCGTTTTTTTCCTTTTAAATATTCCCTTACGCCCTTTTTATCCACCAGTTTTTGCGAGATTTTTGCCGGAACGTGTAAAATGATATTGACATTTGGCTTGGGGATTCTGAATGTATTATACTCTAAATCATAAATCCAATCAAAGAACTTTTTTCTTTGCGTGGTATTGCGGATTTTTCCGCCCTGGTGGCCCATATTTGACGCCATATAGCGGTTGGCAATTACAATTTTGCTTTTACTCAGCCACTTTTTAATCTGAAAACTTGCGGCATAGCGGTCTATGGCATAAAAAACAGAGGCGCGGTATGGCCCTACTTCTTTTGCAGTTCCGAACTTTCCATTTAAATAGTCCTCGATCAGAGCCGCGCTTTTTTCTCCATATTGCGGAAAATCAATCCTTTCCACTTTTCTTCCATTTTTTTTCAAATGCTTAACCAAAAGTTCGGTCTGGGTGCTTTTACCCGAACCATCAGTGCCTTCAATGGTGATGAATAGGCTGTAAGCCATAAGCCTTAAGTTACCAGTTTTTTATAAGTTACAAATGTAAATTTATCATGTTCCTCTCTTTCTGCCTCTTTCCAAATATTTTTATCAATCTCCGGAAAAAATGCATCGCCGTCAACATCCTGATTAACTTTTGTGATGTAAAGAGTGTCAACGCGGTTGATTGTCTGCGCGTAAATGCTTGCTCCTCCGCATACAAAAACATTTTCGTCTTTTAGTTTTTCAAAAGCATCATCCAAAGAATGAAAAACCCGCACGCCTTCCGGAGCTTTGAAATTAGGATCGCGGCTCAAGACGGCTGTTTTTCTTCCGTGTAAGGGTTTGCCCAAATAATCAATAATTGACTTAAGAGTGGCTTGGCCCATTAAGCAGGTTTTGCCCATGGTAAGCTTTTTGAAATGCTCCAAATCTTCTGGAATATTCCAAGGGAGTTTGTTGTTTTTGCCAATGCAGTTGTTTTTTGCCACTGCGGCGATGAGTGAGAACATATTAAACAGCAATAGGAAACTTAATGCTTGGATAACTCTGGTAATTCAGCAATTGCGTATCAGTTGCCTGCCAGTCAAAAATTGATGTGAAATTATCAGTTTGGATTTGAGGCAGGGGATAGAGATTTGGATCGCGGGATATTTGCTCTTTTGCGTTGTCAATATGATTTAAATAAATATGCACATCAGCCAGAAAGCCGATTAATTTTCCTTCTTTTAAATCAGACTCTTTTGCCAATAAATGTAATAACAAGGCATAGCTTGAGATATTAAACGGCAAGCCAAGCATGGTGTCAATTGAGCGCTGGCTCCACAAAAGATTAAGTTTTCCGTCAATCGCTGTCACCTGAAAGCAAAAATGACAAGGAGGCAGGGCCATTTGGCTTAAAAAAGATGGATTCCAGGCAGAAACAATCATTCTCCTGTCATTGGGATTTTTTTTAAGCATATCCACCACATATTTTAGCTGATCAATGCCTTGCCCGGAGTAGTCTGCGTCAAGTCCGCGATAAGTGGCGTTAAAGTGCCTCCACTGAAAGCCGTAAATAGCGCCCAAATCCCGTTCTTCGGCCATTTTTTTTTTGGTTTCTTCATCAAGGCCATACGGCACTTTCTTTGGATTGCACCATTCGTCCCAAATATGGCAGTTTTTGTCTTTCAGCCATTGCTTGTCAGTAAGCCCTTTGATAAAAAATTCCAATTCTGTCGCCATTACTTTAAATGGCATTTTTTTAGTTGTCAAAAGCGGGAAGCCATTATTCATCTCATGTTCAAACATAGCGCCGGCAAGAGCAAGATTCCCGGTTCCGGTGCGGTCGGTTTTTTCAATACCTGTTTCTAAGATTTTTTTTACAATATCTAAATATGCTTGCATATTAAAATTTTCCAGTGCTCCCGAACTGCCCATTGCCCCGATGGCTGTCAGAAAGCTCTTCAACTTCTTCAAACTCAGCAAAAGCAACTGGGAATATTACAATTTGCGCAATTTTTTGTCCGTTTTCTATTTTTACTGGTTCTTGTCCTAAATTAATCAATAAAATATTATAACTGCCCCTGTATCCGGCGTCAAAGACCCCTCCCATAGTGTGTACTCCACAATGCGATGGCAAACTGCTCTTATCTTTGACAATAGCAGCATAGCCTTCTAGAAATTCCAAAGCAAAGCCTAAATTGAATAATTTTCTTTCGCCCGGCTTTAATTCATAATCCTCGCGGGAAAAAACATCCAGCCCGACATCTCCCGGATGCGCGTATTGTGGCATTTTCAAGTCAGGATGAAGTTTTTTTATTTTTACTTTCATAGCCCACTAATCTTTTGCACTAATAACACTAATAATTTTATCCAGTTGGCTGTACAGTTCTTCCAGCGCGCCATTGTTATCAATTGTATAATCCGCTTGGCTGGCGATTTCTTTTATTTTTAATTCTGCTTCGCCAAGATGGTCAGCTTTGAATTGTTCGTAAGTTTTTGACTTGTCATCATTGTTTTCCCAGCGCTTTGTGATTCTTTCATAACGTTTTTCCATGTCAGCAGAAATATGTATAAGCGCAAATCCAGGCATTTCTTTCAGATATTTGAAATCATCAGGCCTCCGTATGCCGTCAATGGCTATTAAATTATTATTATCTTTTTTTACATCTTCAGCCATTACTTTGGCTAATGTATCTTCGCCAAAATATTCCCGCAAAGCTTGTGAAATTTTTTGCAGATTTTTCCGGCTAACATCCAAAAAAAGGCGATTCAGAACATCTCTTAGAATGGTTGAAAATCGGTAGGCAGAAGCGTTGTGCTTTTGTCTCAAATATTCGGTTGCAGTTCCCTTGCCGCTGGCGATTTGTCCGACAAAGCCTAAAATTAGTTTCATATTATTTTTCTAACCCATCACTAATATACTGCCGATATTTTACACCTGCTGCGTCCAAGAGCCGGCGGGCGGCCACCCATATATCCCCATCATGATATTTGTCGCTTTCGTAAATGACTTCTTTAATGCCGTTTTGAATCAGAGCTTTGGCGCATTCATTGCAGGGGAACAGAATCGTGTAAATTTTGCAATTGGCAGTGGTGTTGTTTGAATTATAAATGGCATTTTCTTCAGCATGGCAGATATAGGCATATTTGGTTTCAGAAAGCTTTCCTTCGCGCTCCCAAGGAAACATGTCATTATCAATGCCTTTGGGGAACCCATTATAGCCGATTCCGACCACAATATTATTTGAGTCTACAATAACCGAGCCGTTCTGGGTTGAGGGGTCTTTAGAGCGCTCGGCAATCACATGCGCCATGCGCATAAAGCACTCGTCCCAGGAGATATAATTTTCGCGGTGTTTAGTCATATACTTGAGGTTAATACTTTTACATTCTATCAAAAAACCGCTCGGTAAGCAAGCGGCTTTCAGAGGATTTTTATAACGCCTCTGTCGGCGTCAATTTTTATTAGATTCCCGTTTTTGAGTTTTTTAGTGGCATTTTTTACTCCGACCAGGCACGGTTTTTTAAGTTCACGGCTTACAATTGCCGCGTGCGAGAGCAGATTTCCTTGTTCTGTAATTATCCCGGCTGATTTTTTCATCAAAGGGATATAATCAACCGTTGTCATTAAACAGACTAATATTTCTCCGGTTTTAAATTTTGTGTGATTTGGATTTTTTACAATGCGCACTTTTCCTTTGGCTGTTCCCGTGCTGGCGCAAGTGCCGGTTAGACCCTTAATAATTTTTGGGATAAGGCGGTTGTAATCTACAAAGAAAGAATGATAATCCGGCCAGACAACAAATTCATAGTATCCTTTGAGGTAGTTGGTAAAAGTAAATTCAGCATTTATTTTTTGTTTGAGTTGCTTTCGTAATTTTGCATTAGTGATATGAAGATAATCGAGTGCGTTTTTAATTGTTTTTTTTATTTTTTTATTTCTCGCGGTTAATTTTAGTTTTTTGAAATCAAAAACAAAAGTGGAAGGTTGTTTTTGGTGCACGCCAGTTGATAATTTCCATAAAGCGCCAGGAAGAATTTCTCCCCAAGCTTTTTTGTCTGTGATGACAAAAATTAGTGAATAAAGAGTTTTATCATTATGTGGCACAACTTCTACTTTGTAATCATCAGGATTTAAATTTAATTTTTTGAACCAGCCGTTTAAATATTCATTTAAAGTTTTCCCGCGTTCTCGTAATTTTGGTAAGTTAGGTTTTAAAGGAATCAGGCGAAGAGCGCATTTTTCATTTCCTTTGCGTTTGATAATATCTTGAAATAAGGGGGAATGGTCAACAATATCTTTTACTGTCATTCTCTCTGGTCGGTCGTATGGTATGCCGATTTTTTGATACAAAATTTCCAAGCGGTCGCGCTTGGAATTGTCTTCTTGGCGGAATTGTGTTGTTTTTTTACATCCGATCCTTTCAAACCATTCAGTAAAAGAGGGCATTTTTTGGTCTACTATTTTCGTTATTTTCATACTTACACAAAATATACAGAACCAGAGTTGGCATCAACTAATATTTTGTTGCCGTCGGTTATTTTTTGAGTTACGTTGACAGCGTTGATGATGTAAGGTTTTTTCAATTCACGAGCTATTAATGTGGTATGGGATAACAGATTGCCGCGTTCGGTGATAATCGCTCCCGCTCTTTCTATAAGTGGTAAATAGTCAATAGTAATGGTTTGACAAATAATAATGTCACCCAGATTTATGTTTTGTGTCTTGGGATTGATAATTATTTTAGCAGTACCAATGGCTTCTCCTGGACTGGCGGCAATACCTTTTATGGCTGATTGAGTATTATTTATTTGCAGTTTAAGATTTTTGAGTTTTTTGTAGATTAAACGATTGTAGTCATTATATAGAATTATTTTTTGTGGCGTAACAAAAAATTCAAAATAACCTTTGATATAACCCTGTGGCGTAAATTCAGAATCTAATTTGTCTTTTAGTAATTTTTGTTTTTCCGGGTCAGTTACCATTATCATCTCCAAAGCTTTATTTAATAATTTTTGTCCGGGATCAATTTTGATTTCCTCATCTGAATCTAATACAGAAAAAAACCATTTTTCAAAATCAAAATAATAAGTAATCGGTCCTTCTTTTTCGTAAACGCCCTGTGTTAATTGCCAATGTATTCCTTTGATAATTTCTCCCAGAATGCCGTAGTCATTGATTAACAGAATTGACGAATAAATTACATCTGTATTTTGAGGCAGAATATCTAACCTATAGTCTTCAAAATGGATATTTTGCATTGGGAGCCAAATATTAACATATTCCTTTAAATTCATGCCGCGAGCGCGTAGCCTGCGTTTATGCACATCATTGGGAGTTAGACGGACGGCGCAACGTTCATTAGCTCTTCGTTTCATTATTTCCTGAAATGTTGCTGTATTATTAATTACTTCTATTGCTTTTATGTTTTCCGGTTTGTCATATGGTAAGCCAACAGTTTCATTCATTATTTTTAGACGTTCAAATTTAGTGTTATCTTCCTGATTAAAAATTGGCAGCTCCGTGCTGTTTATTTGACCAAGCCACTCGGTCAATGCCGGTAAATTATTATATTTTTCAAATTGTTGCCGCAAATTAAGCATAAATTTATGTTTGTTGAACTTCTTTTATTATTTTTTTTGCTACATTTATAGTATAAGACGGTCTTGCCCCGAGAGCAGTTTCACGGCCTAATATTATTCCTTTTATACCGTCTTTAATCATATTAGTTAAGTTTATTATTTCTGCTCTATTTGGTATATAATTGTTAATTGTGCTTTCAAGTAGTTGAGTCATAACCAGCGTTGGTTTTTGATACATTTTGGCTATAGAGATAATTTTTTTGTAGAAATTACCGATTTTACCGAATGGCATATTTACTCCTAATTCCCCCAAATCTATAATCACCATTCGGTAAAGTGGTTCTTGGTAAAGATATTCAATTTCTTGTTCGGATATTTCCGATTCTATTTTTATGATTATTTTTTGAGTTAGTTTTTTTAATTCCAAATCGTTAATAAGTTTTTCATTTAAGTTTTTTATATATGAAATAGCCAAGAAATCCGGATTAACAGACAACACTTTTTCGAGAATTTTTTTGCAATATGTTATATAGTTTTCATTTTCAAGATAGAGACCAGCATTGAATGTTTTCATTGTTCTTATAGCACCATTATTTAATGCCTTTGCTTTTACTGTATCTTTGTCAATGATGTCTAATATTTGGAAAGCCACTTCTCCATCACCCATTGTTATAGTTTGGTTAATATTTATTTTTGTTCCTATTTTTTCAGTTTCAATCGGAATGAATTCATTACAATCAGGTGAAAAAGGAGCAGATTTTAAAATTAATTCTTGCTCTTCTCTCACTGAATAAAATATGCTGTCAAAATTTCCAAGGCGGATTTTATTAGTTGGCAAGTCAATCATTATTTGAACTTGAGAATTCAGGTTATCTATTATTCGTTTACCTAATTTGACATGTTCAATGTTGTCAGAAATTATGCGATGAGAAAAATTATAGCGAATTACATCTGCGCCAGCTAAGATGATTTTACTTATTTTTTTTTCAGTCAGTGAATTTAATCCGACAGTAGCAATTATCATCATAATACTTTTAGTTAAAGACACCCTTTAAAAAGAAAGGGTGTCGTTGTCTTTTAAGTTGTTTCCACTATCACGCTCGGTCCCATGCTGCTGGTGAGGTACAAGTGCTTGATGTAAATGCCTTTGGCTGACTGCGGTTTGGCCCTTTTCAGCGCGTCCAGAAAAGCAGTGAAGTTTTCTTTTAGCTGGCTGTCAGAAAAGCTTGCTTTGCCAATGGCCACGTGGATATTCCCGCCATCGTCGTTTTTAAAAGTGATTTTGCCTTTTTTCAATTCTTCAATTAGTTTTTTTATATCTGGCCCGACAGTGTCGGTTTTCGGATTGGGCATCAGGCCCTTTGGTCCGAGGACTTTGGCGGCCAGGGTAAGCTTGGGCATCATTTCCGGAGTAGCGACTGCTATCTCAAACTCAATTTTGCCAGTATCTTTGATTTTTTTGATGTCTTCTTCTCCGTAGACAAAATTTGCTCCAGCTTCTTTGGCCTTTTTTTCATCATTGGGCCCGACAAAGGCGGCTATGGTTTTGCTCTTGCCAGTGCCGTGCGGAAGAGCCACAATTGCGCGGACCAATTGTTCGCTTTTGCCTGTGTCAATGCCAAGGCGCGCGTGAACTTCCACAGTTGCGTCAAATTTTACATTGCTGGTTTTTTTTATCAGTGCAACAGCTTGGTCCAGACCGTAGATTTTGCTTTTATCAATCTGGGTTTTTAGATTCTGCATTCTTTTCCCCATATTATTATAATTATCTTGGAGAGATGTTATATCACAGCCGTAAATCCTTGTCAAGCGCTTAGCGCTTGTCTGACCAAATGAGCTTGCAAAAGTCTTTTCTGGTGTTAAGGCGAAAATAGCTTGGGCAGAGGCCTTTGAAGTCATTGCTTGGATAGCACAATATCTGCCCTTTTTCATTATTTAGCGTGGTTTGGCAGTTTGGACAGCTGGTTGATTGGTAATAAACAATGTTTCCGCTGTAAGAGCATTTTTCAATAAACGCGTGCGGGCTGGCCGGCGGCTGTGAAGTGGCCATATCAATTGCCAATTCAATCCAATCAGGCAAAGCGCCGGTAGTGAGCGAGGTGTTGGTGCTGTCAGTTTTTTGCTGTGTGGCGCTGCTGGTTTGAGTTGCGCTTTTTTGTTCAGGAATCTGAATCTGCTCTTCCGGATGATAGGCTTTTGAGCCCTTGCCTTGCGCGCAGATTCCTTTTTGAAAGGCATCTGCTTCACATTCAGTAGTGTCTGCAAAACGGCAAAAGGCTTTTGAAGCCTGGGTTTCCTCATCAAAGCGCACAATTATTTCATAGCCGTGGTTTTCGCAATAATCATAACTGGTGACAGCCGTTTCTTCAACCACTGGTTTTTTAATAATCAGAGTTGATGAAGCAACAGTATTTTTTACAGGAGCTTGCTGGCTGGAAGCGCAGCCTGCGCCGAGCAAAAACAAAACAATTAGCAGTATGATTATTTTTTTCATAGTTCAACAAGTTCACTACAAGTAATTATTTTTTCTTTTTTGGAGCAGTTACGTCATTTTGCGTTTTACCCTTGTAAAAATTTTTGATATTTTCAACAGTCGTGTCAATAATCCTTTGCAATGCTTCTATACTATTAAAAGCATTATGTGGAGTGATAATAGTATTGGGATGGTCAATAATTATATTGTTCATCAGGCTGGTTTTCATTGAGTGGGTTTTGCATTCGCTGGAAATCAGCTTTTCCGGGTCTTGGATAAAGCCCTCATCTTCTAACACATCCAAACCAGCGCCGGCAATCTGGCCTGTTTCCAGTCCCCAAACCAGCGCTTCTGGCTCAATCAATCCGCCACGCGCAGTGTTGATTATATAGGCGCCTTTTTTTATTTTTTTAATATTTTTTTTGTTTATAAGGTGATAGGTTGTTTTGAGCAGGGGAGTGTGCAGGGAAATTATATCCGAAGATGATAAAACCTTGTCAAAAGAAACATATTTAAATCCGTATTTTTTCTCCAGCTCTTTGTTGGGAAACGCGTCGTAGGCAAGAATTTTTACCTCAAATCCTTTCAGCATTTCTAGCAAGTGGATTCCAATGTGGCCTGTCCCAAGAATTCCAACCGTCTTTCCTTTTAAATCAAATCCGCGCAAGCCGTGGAAGTCAAAAACGCCCTCCTTTACCCGCTTGATTGATAGGAATATTTTTCTTGAGACAGCCAGAATTAGGGCCATGGCATGCTGGGCAACAGTGTTTTCGCCATAGGTCGGTACATTGCAGACCGGAATTTTTCTTTTTTTTGCTTCTTTTAAATCAATATGGTCATAGCCCGTTGACATTGCCACTATGAGTTTAAGATTATAAAGCTTTTTTAATATTTTGGCGTCAATTTTGTTTTCCACAAAAATTCCCAGCACATTGGTTTTAGGATCTATTTTTGAGTCTGCAGAGATCGGCTGGGTGGAAATTGAGGTATGAAATCCTTGCAGTTTACTGCGCAAATAGTCGGTCATTTCCGGCAGAACGCCAAAAAAAGAGCAAAGAGGCTTGTTAGTCATAAGTTTAGGATGTTAGATTGTTTTATTCTTCCACCTGCACTCCCATCTGCCTGGCTGTGCCGGCAACAGTTTTCATTGCCGCTTCCACATCATTGCAATTCATATCAGTCATTTTTTTTTCCGCTATTTCGCGCAATTGCTTTTTGCTGATTTTGCCGACTTTGTCTTTAAGCGGGTTGGCCGCGCCCTTTTGCAGACCGATAGCTTTTTTTATTAAATCGCTGGCCGGCGCCACTTTCATTATAAAGCTAAAAGACCGGTCTTCATAAACATTGATAACCACTGGCACGGTTTCTCCGGCCTTGTCCTTGGTTTTGTCATTGAATTCCTTGCAAAAGGCCTGGATATTCACGCCGTGCTGTCCGAGCGCAGGCCCGACCGGAGGCGCTGGATTGGCAGCTCCGCCGGGAATTTGCAGTTTGATTTGAGTTAATAATTTCTTGGCCATATAGCATTGATTAAAACTGATTATGAAATAGATTTAGACTGAATTTCTATCTGTTTAAATCAGTTTTTTTTCAGTCTGAATCAATGTTAAATTTTCTTCACTTGCAAGGCGTCCATCTCAACCGGCGTTTCACGGCCGAACATTGATACCAGCACTTTCACTTTTCCACGTTCCTCGTCAACATTGCTTACCTTGCCCTCAAAATTTTTGAACGGCCCGTCAGTGATTTTTACAGGATCATTCACCTGCACGTCAATTTTATGCGTCGGCTCTTCCACATTCATTCTTTTTATCAGCTCTTCCATTTCTTTGGGGTCAATGGGGGTCGGCGTAGTGCCGGAGCCGACAAAGCCCGTAACATTAGGTGTGTTTCTGACCACATACCATGAATCGTCTGTAACAATCATTTCCACCAGAATATAGCCGGGAAAGATTTTTTCTTCCACCATGGCGCGCTTGCCGTTTTTAATCTTGATTTTTTTCTCTTTAGGAACCAGAACATTAAAAATTTTGTCCTGCATGTCAAATGATTCAATGCGCTGTTCCAGATTGTGCTTTACATTTTCTTCGTAGCCGCTGTAAGTATGCAGCACATACCATCTGCGGCCTAGATTAAGGGTTTGCTTGGCCATAAACCACTAATTTTTTATTTAATAATCTGCTCTAAGCCTAAATTAAAAACATAATCAAGAATGCCGAAAAATATAGCGATTCCAATGCTCAATCCAATGACAACAATGGTATAAGTGGTTGTCTGCTTTTTGGTAGGCCAGACGACTTTTTTCATTTCAGCGGTGGCTTCTTTAAAATAGCTGGTGATTTTGTTCATAATCCACTAATTTTATCACTAATCTTCACTAATATTTGTGTGTATTAGTGTTAAGATTGGTGGTTTTAAGGTTTTTAAAACGGCCCTTGGGCCGATTTGTATGGTGATAATATACTAAACTTATCAAATCTTGTCAACTTGACAAAAGTGGATAAGTTTAAACATTCCGCCGGGCGGCGAGGGCGAAGTGGTAAAAGTATTTTTCCAAACTTTCCGGGGTGCTTTGATATTCATTGTCAAAAAAGAAGTCACCAAAGATTTCCCGCGCGCGGGAAATTTCTTTTAACCGTCGGTGCATTTTTTTCCACCTGGGGTCTTGAAGCGTCAGATCAAATAATTCCAAGGCTCTGTCTATTGCCTTATCGCGGTGTTCCATTTCTCCTTTTTTGTGCCAGTTAAGAGCCCTGCCAACATCACTGCCGATATTACCCATTTGTTCGCATAAACTAAACGTAAACCATCTTCCTTCTGCCAAATTTTTATGGAAAAAATTATACATAAATGAGTTGTCTAACAACTTCAATTATTATTTTTTTTGTTTCCGGATCTTCTACTCCTCTTGAGCGATTATTTTGCCAGGCTCTTAAATTGATAATCGAATCAAATTCAATCATTTTTTCCTCTGGTGCACAAGGGTAAAGATTGATTCCCCAAAGATTTGCTTGTTTTGACCCTTGTTCAAGAAGTATTTCTTCTTCATCAGCATGCATTTCGCCTCCAAGCGCCATAATTTTTTTTTCAACATCAACTACGGCTTTCACTAAATCACCGTATCTTTCTTCGGCGATTTTTTTTAATTCTGTAATAGAAATTTTTTCAGAAATTATTCTTATGGGTTTTTCTTCCATAATTAAATATCAAGATTTTTTACTGATTTAGCGTGAGTTTGTATGAATTTCTTCCGCGGGGCAACCTCTGAACCCATTAAAATATCAAAAATCTCGCTGGCTTTTTCGCTGTCTTCAATAGTCACTTTTTTCAAAGTCCGGTTAGCAGGATTCATGGTAGTTTCCCAAAGCTGTTCAGGGTTCATCTCGCCCAGGCCTTTGTAGCGTTGGATCGATAATCCACCCCGACCCCGACCTTGCGTCGGGGGAGGGGTCTTTCCCCTTATCTTACCCTCTTCAATACTGCTTGCCTCTGCATTCTCTTCATTCGTCTCAGCAACTATCATGTCCGCTTCGGAAACACCATGTTCTTTCTTATATTTCTCCAGCGCTTCCTCGTTATAAATCCACTGCATATTAGAGCCTTCTTTGATGGAGAATAAGGGCGGCTGGGCAATATAGATATGCCCCTGATAAATCAATTCTGGAAAATAGCGGAAGAACAACGTCAACAGCAAGGTGCGGATATGCGCGCCGTCAACATCAGCATCAGTCATAATAATAATTTTGTTGTAGCGCAGTTTTTCAATCTCAAACTGTTCGCCGATGTTGGTTCCCATGGCAATAATCAGTGATTTTAGTTCGTTATTAATTAATATTTTATCAATGCGGGATTTTTCCACATTCAGGACTTTTCCGCGCAAAGGCAGAATGGCCTGCGTGTTTCTATCGCGTCCCTGCTTGGCAGAACCGCCGGCAGAATCGCCTTCCACAATATAAAGTTCAGAAATGCTGGCATCGCGTGTTGAGCAGTCAGCCAGCTTGCCGGGCAGGGTAAAGCCTTCCAGCGCGCCTTTGCGCAGAACAGTTTCGCGCGCCAGGCGGGCCGCATTTCTGGCTTTGGCGGCCAGCAGGCACTTGCCGAGTATTCCCTCGGCATCTCGCGGGTGCTCTTCCAAAAAAATCATCAGCGCATCTGAAAAAATCTGTTCCACTGCTGGTTTAACTTCAGGATTCCCTAATTTTGACTTTGTCTGTCCCTCAAACTGCGGTTCGGGTATTTTTACTGATATTATCGCGGTCAAACCTTCGCGCACATCTTCTCCGCCCAGATTGGCGTCTTTTTCCTTTAATATTCCCTTGTTGCGGGCATAGGTATTAAGCGTGCGCGTTAAAGCGGCGCGGAAGCCGGCCACATGCATTCCTCCTTCCGGATTGGTAATATTATTGGCAAAAGCGTGCAATGATTCAGAATAATCATCAGTGTACTGCAGGGCGATTTCCACATTCATTTTATCTATTTGCTTTTCAACATAAAAGATATTTTCATGCTTTGGTTCGCGGTTTTTATTGATGTGTTTTACATAAGAGGCAATGCCGCCTTCAAAATAAAATTGGTATTTGGCAATAGGCAGCTGGATTGACGAGGCATCGGTTGTTTTTTCTTCTGCCGGCCTTTCATCGCTTAAAAAAATGTGCACGGCTTTGGTCAAATAGGCCTGCTGGCGCAAATGGTCAAGAATTGTTTTCCATTCATAATTCAATGTTTCAAAAACGCTCGGGTCAGGATGGAACAATATTGTTGTGCCAGTGTCAGAAGCTTTGCCAACAGCGCGCACAGCTTTAACCGGCTTGCCGTATTTGTATTCCTGCTCCCAGATTTTTCCGTCGCGGTGCACCAGAGCCTTCATATTGGTTGACAGGGCATTGACCACTGAAACGCCGACGCCGTGCAGGCCGCCGGAAACTTTGTATCCGCCGTCTCCGAATTTGCCTCCAGCGTGCAGTTTGGTCAAAACCACTTCCAAGGCGCTTTTCTTTTCTGTTGGATGTATATCAACCGGAATGCCTCGGCCATTGTCAGACACTTCAACCCAGTGGTCTGGGAGCATGCGCACAGATATGGTATTACAAAAACCGCTCATTGCTTCATCAATGGCATTATCAACAACTTCCCAGATCAGATGATGCAAGCCGGCAGAGCCGGTTGTACCGATGTACATTCCCGGCCGTTTGCGCACTGCCTGCAGGCCTTCCAGCACAGTAATATTTTTAGCGCTGTATCCAGTGCTTTCAGCTTTTGACTTTCGCTTGCCCGCCGGAGAGGCAGGGGCTGCCACTTTTTTCGGCGCGACTTTAACAACCGATTTTTTTATAAAGGGTTTTGTTTTCTTGTTTTCTTGCCTGCCTGCCGGTGAGGCAGGTTTTAATGTTTTTTTGATTTCAATTCTCCCTTTAGACACTCGTTTGATAGGCATAATGGAGATATTATAGCAGTTTTGAAGCAGGAAGGCAAGAGTTTGTTAATTGACGGTGTGGGAGAGATGGTGGTAGAATAGAGAAAAATTAACCATGTATTTTATGCAAAACAGAACCCTTTACTTTGGCGATAATTTGGAAATTTTGCGCAAAAAAATTCCCGACGAGAGTTTTGATTTGATTTATCTTGACCCGCCATTTAATTCCAATCGCAATTACAATGTGATCTTTAAGGAAGGATTAGTGGACAGCGAAGCGCAAATTAAGGCCTTTGTAGACTCTTGGCACTGGAATCAAGAATCTAAATATCAATTTGATCACTTGGTAAGCAAAACTAATGAGGATATTTCTAATTTGATGTTAGCTCTGGAAAAGATGATAAAACATAATGACATGATGGCTTATTTAACAATGATGACTGTGCGGCTGATTGAACTACATCGCGTTTTGAAAAAGACAGGCAGTATGTATCTACATTGCGATCCAACCGCCAGCCACTATTTAAAGATTGTTTTGGATGTGATTTTTGGAAAGCAAAATTTTAGAAATGAATTGGTTTGGTTATACAAAGGGAGAGAATTATCTCATAAAAATTATAGCAGAAAACATGATATAATATTTTTTTATACTAAGTCTGATAAATACAAATTTAATTGGGATAGAATATTAGAACCATTAGAAGATAGTTCAAAAAAAGCATTATCCAGATATAAAGATGAAAAAGGATATTTTATTGTACGCTATAAAAAAGGTGGCGGTTTTGCTCCAATAGAAAAAGAGGGGAAAGAAACTTATCGTCAGTATGTGCCAGAAGGGGTGCCTCCAAGAGATTGGTTTTATGTGGATTATGCAAGAAAAAGTGAAAGATTAGATTATGCTACTCAAAAACCCGAAGCTCTTTTAGAAAGAATCATTAAAGCAAGTTCAAAAGAGGGCGACTGGGTTTTGGACCCGTTTTGCGGTTGTGGTACAACAGTGGCAGTGGCGGAGAAGTTGGGAAGAAATTGGGTGGGCATAGATGTTACGGCATTGGCTATCAATTTAATCAAGCATAGATTGCAGGATAGTTTTGGTCTCGGTTCAAAACAAATAAATGTTGATGGTCTGCCAAAGGATTTAAACGGCGCTAAAGAATTATTTAAAAAGGACCCATTTCAATTTGAATATTGGGCTTTGGATTTGATTAATGCGATGCCAGCGCAGAGCAAGTCAGAGGAAAATATGAGAGGAGCAGATAAAGGAATTGACGGCATTATGACCTTTATCAAGAGCACTAATAATAAAGGCGATTATGAATATGGACGGGCCATTGTGCAAGTCAAGGGCGGCGGAGTAAAAAGAAGCGACATTGCTACTTTGAAGGGCGATATGGAACGAGAGAAAGCTGAAGCTGGCGTGTTTATTACTTTGGAAGAACCAACTAAGCCAATGAAAAGCGAGGCCGTAGATGCTGGGACTTTTATTACCCCAATAACGGCCAAAAGGGAATTTCCAAAAGTTCAGATTTTAACAATAGAAGAATTATTGCGAGACAAAAAACCTGATTTGCCGCAAGGGCTGGTTAAGAATTATTATAAAGAAGCAAAAAAAGTGGAAATTGAGGAAAATAATAAAAAACAGAGTGGATTGGATTTATGATTTGTGTGTGTTGATGGAGGGGGAGGGGGCGGCAAAGGAAAATTATGAGTGTAAAAATTAAATAAATGAAAAATATATGCCAGAACAATATAATATTTATTGTGATGAAAGCAACCATTTGGAAAAAAGTCCGGTGAATGTTATGGTTTTAGGTGCTATATTTTGTCCTAAAAATAAAGTCGCGAAGATTAATGAAAGAATAAAAGAGATAAAAATTAAGCATGGATTAAGCCCGTATTTTGAAATTAAATGGACAAAAGTTTCAAAAGCTAAATACGATTTTTATCAGGATATAGTGGATTATTTTTTTGATATTAATGAACTTCATTTTAGGGCCATAGTAATTTATAAAGTTACCTTGGATCACAAGAGATTTAATCAATCACATGATGAGTGGTATTACAAAATGTATTTTGAGTTGCTTAGTAAAATTTTAGATCCAGAACAAGAATATTTTATTTACGTTGATATTAAAGACACACGTGGACAGCAGAAAGTAGAGAAATTGCGCGAGGTCCTTTGTAATAACATGTATGATTTTGAAAGAAAAATAATAAAAAGGATACAACAAATTCGCTCGCATGAAGTAAACTTATTGCAATTAACTGATTTGTTAATTGGAGCTTTACAGTATAACAATAGAGCTGACACAAAAGAAAGCGAGGCAAAAAAAAATTTGATTGAGAGGATAAAAAAGGCTTCAAGTTATGGGCTTGATAAGTCTACTTTGTTGAAAGAGAAAAAGTTTAATTTATTGTTTTGGAGAGGAGATAATAATGTATGACACTAGATTGGCTGCCAGCGATTATTTCTTTTTCAGATTTTGATGGTGATTGGAACAAATATATCAATCATTTATTCAGCATATTTGAAAAGGATTTTATCAAGTCAAGACCAATTTATAATGACAGGCCTGTTTATTTTGATAGAAATATTGAAAATGGCAGACCAAGATGTTTTTGGCATTTGATAACAAAGACAGAGGGCGATATTAACCGCATAGACGAAACTACCTGT
>CAZHEJ010000002.1:18682-29460 GCA_964531615.1 uncultured Gammaproteobacteria bacterium
CGCTGTGAAAGGATTCCGTGGATCAGGGTGATTCTAGACAACCATAAAGATCCAGCTGTTTCTGTTTGGGAAAATACGCGGGGCAGATTTAATAATGTAGTTTTAATGATAGAAGAAGAGAATTATGTTGTAATTTTGAATAGTAAAAAAAATTATTATTTGGTTACTGCTTATTATATAAATTATCCTCTTCGGAAACAACAGTTAATAAAAGAAAGAGATAATTATTATAAATCAAAAACCGCTCCAGAAAACTGAAACGGCTTAAGTGCTGTTTTTACAACATGGTAAATCAGCTATCTGTATTATATAACAGATTTTACATAATATCTATACAGTAAATAGCTTGTCAATAGGTAAACTGTGGATAAAATATCTAAATTTAGCTAAAAATAAACAAAAAAATACTTCCCCATTGGCTAATTGAGGAAATTTTGTAGTACTGCCGATTACACTAAGGAAGGCACTAAAACCTATGTCCACCCTTACCATCCTCAAAGAGCCCTTGTGGGTTTTTTGCATATTTTTATTCGTCAATACAGATTTTGGTAAAAAGATGAAAATGCTGTATAATACAGGCAATATGTTCAATAAAAAAACTCCAGATAAATTAAACAAATACATTGACCCGACCGGCGAATTTCCCAACCGCGAGTTAAAGATGGCAGAATGGTATTTGCGCCATAAATTGCTGTTGAGAAAAATCGGGATTTGGGCCCTGGTTGTTTGGTGCGCAATCACAGTCGGCTACAGCCTTTCTTACTGGGGCTATTATTTTGCCTTTGGCTATTGGCAGGACGAGCAGATGATGGCCAGGCAGACAGTGGAATTTGAAAATTATGACAAACTAAAACCTCTTTACCAGCCGCAGGCGCTTTCTTTCGGCCAGACAGAAATTTATAATTCTGTGAGCGAACAATTAAATGATTTGGTCGTGCAAGTAATCAATCCCAATGAGCGCTGGCTGGCCGGAGTGGTTTATAAATTTGTTTATGACAACGGCGAAACTGAAACTGCGCGGACAATTGTGTTTCCAAAAACTGTCCGGCCTTTGGCTTATTTCGGCTTAAAAAGCTCTTTTCCCAGCAATGCTAAAATAGTGGTTGAACAAGTGCTGTGGAAAAAATTAAATCCCCATTATTATCCAAATGTAGATTCATTCATGAAAGAGCGCCTGATGTTCAGCATTGAAAATTTCAAGTTCACGCCAGCCAGCCGCACACAAGGAGTTCCAACAAACAAGCTTGAATTTGATTTAAAAAATAATTCTGCTTATAGCTTTTGGGAAGCGGATTTTTATTTAGAACTGATTGACAATGGCAGTAGGGTGGGAATAATTTATCTTCCAGTGGAGAAATTCAAGACCGGCGAGGCTCGCAATTTGGATTTGCGCTCATTTATAAGCGGGATTTCAGTTTCAGAACTGGCTTTGTATCCTGTAATGAATATTTTTGATAAAGAAGAGTATATTTCAAATTAGTCTGTTATCAAATGCCTTATAGTTTGAATAATATCCGCCAGAGCTTCCGCAATTTTGACTGGCTTCTTTTTTCAGCCGCTGTAATTCTGCTGGCAATCAGCTTGGCGGCTATTTACAGCGTAGATCTCTCCCGCGGAAGCAAATTAGTTTTTTCTCCAACCCAGCTGATAGCCATGCTTTTGGGATTATTTCTTTTATTGGTGTGCAATCTATTGCATACCAGTTTCTATCGTTCAATCGCCAAATTAATATATTTAATCAGCCTGTTGCTTTTAATAGCAGTCTTATTGTTCGGCCAGAGCATACGCGGAACCACAGGCTGGTTCAGATTCGGCAATTTTTCTTTTCAGCCGGTTGAATTCGCAAAATTAAGCCTGATTATTTTTTTGGCTTTTTGGATAGAGAAATACGGCAGGCGTTTTGACAAATGGCAGTTTATATTCACCAGCGGCTTGATTGTGCTTGCGCCGGTTGTTTTGGTTTTATTACAGCCGGATTTCGGCTCGGCAATGGTGTTGTGCGGAATTTGGATTGGCATGCTGTTTTTAACAGGCACAAAAAAACGCTATCTGGCTATATTGGCAGCAGCGGTTTTAATTATGGTTCTGCTGAGCTGGTTTTTTATGCTGGCTGACTACCAGAAAGACAGGTTTTTGAGTTTTGTTTATCCAGAACGGGATCCTCTCGGCTCGGGCTATAATGTGGCGCAGTCAATCATTGCCATAGGGTCGGGCCAGATTCTAGGGCGCGGTCTGGGATTTGGTTCGCAAAGCCAGATGCATTTTCTGCCTGAAGCCCAGACTGATTTTATTTTTTCCGTGATTGCGGAAGAACTGGGTTTTGTCGGCGGAGGTATTGTTTTAGCAATATATTTTTTAATTTTTTGGCGCTTGCTGGCGATTGCCAAGAAAGCCAGTGATGATTTTTCCGCTTATTTGGTTTTAGGCATCTTACTCACGTTTTTTCTGCAAACAATTGTCAATCTCGGGGCAGTAATGGGGTTTTTGCCAGTAGTTGGAATTACATTGCCGTTTTTGAGTTACGGCGGTTCATCGCTTTTAGTCAGTTTGGCTTTGATTGGGATTGCTGAGGGCGCGGCGCGCGGGCGCAGTTCCAGCTTAGTTGCTTAAAACTTGACTTTTTTTTATAATAATGTTAGACTAATTTTCACTTTATGAGCCATTCTTCGCAGCATTTAAATCCCATTCAGGAAGGCTTGCGGCTTATTAGCCAGTGCCCTGTGTGCAAGGGGCAGTATTCAAAGGACAAAACAGCGGTTTTGGAAGAAAATTCAGGAGCGCATTTAGTCCATATAACCTGCCAGCAGTGCCAGAATTCAATTTTGGCAGTAGTGGTTTTAAGCCAGATAGGAATGAGTTCAGTCGGCATGCTCACTGATATGGCTTCTTTAGATGTAAGGCGCGTGAAAAACCGCGGTCCAGTGAACGATGATGAGGTTCTGGCTTTTTACCAATTTTTGAAAAATAATCAGTTTAATTTTAATTAATCTATGGCTTTTAATTTGGTGGCAAAGAAAAGAGAGGGGAACAATGCTGAAGCTGTGCGCGGAGAAGGATTAATCCCCGGAATTTTGTATGGGCAGGGAATTGAGCCAGTAAGCGTCGCCGTGGCCTACAATATATTCAGCAAGCTTTATAATCAAGCGGGCGAATCAAGTTTGATTGATTGCCAAATAGAGGGGGGAAAAGAACCTGTGAAGGTTATTATTCAGGATGTGCAATTTGATCCAGTGAAGGGAAGATTCATACATTTTGACCTGCGCCAGATTAATATGTTGCAGGAAATGAATGTGTCAGTGCAATTGAACTTTATTAATGAAGCGCCGGCGGTTAAAGAGCTTGGGGGAACATTGATTAAAGCGCATGATAGTTTGGAAATAAAATGCTTGCCGAAAGATTTGGTATCTTCAATTAATGTGGATTTAAACGTTTTAAAGACTTTTAATGATGTTATTCATGTGAAAGATTTGCAACTGCCGGCAGGAATTACGACAGTGGAAAATGTTGAGCAAGTGATTGCGAAAGTGCTGGCGCCGTTGTCTGAAGAACAATTAAAGGCAATGGAAGATGAAGGCAAGAAGGGCGTTGAAGCGGTAGAAGTGACGGAAAAAGTGAAAGAAGCGGAAGGCGAGGAGGGGGAAGCATCCGCCAAAGGCGGACCCGCCTCGGGCGGGGAAGAAAACCCTTCGGCTAACGCTCAGGGTAAAGAAAAGAAATAGACCACAAATCTTAACACTATTCTACACGAATCCTGCCGAAAGGCGGGATTTGTTTATTATTTTTTTAATTGATATAATAATCACATTATGCGCGCAAAAAGAAAACATTTTGACGAGGTAAGTTTGCTTCATCTTCTTGCGGGGATTGTTTTTTTGTCTGCTTTGGTTTTAGTAGCATGGTTTGTTTACCAGTATTTTGTTAATTATTCTTCAGCGCTTAAATTAATATCCATTCCAGAATATATTATAGAAGAAAAATGCGATTTTCGTCGGATTTTAGACGGTGTATGCGTCAAGAAGTTCAGCGAAGTCAATCCCAAAATTGTGGCAGTGATGATTGAAAATCACGTTAATGCCCGGCCCCAGTCCGGCCTGTCTGAAGCGTCAATTGTTTATGAAGTTCCAGTTGAGGCAAATTATACCCGTTTTATGGCAATTTATCCTGCTGACGCGAAAATAGATAAAATCGGGCCTGTCAGAAGCGCCCGCCCGTATTATCTGGACTGGCTGGAAGAATATGGCGGCGCCATGTACATGCACTGCGGAGGTTCGCCAGAAGCCTTGGAAAAAATTGAAGCAGAAGAAATTTTTGATGTGAATGAATTTTACCAAGGCAAATATTTCTGGCGCGATCCAGCGCGCTCTGCTCCGCACAATATCTATACTTCCAGCGAGCTGTGGACAGAGGCATTCAGCAATCATCAGATAACAGATGGCAAATTAATCGGCTGGACGTTTGCTACCACGACGATTGAACAAAAATCCGGTAAAAATTTTACAGAAATTAAAGAAATAACCGTGAGTTTTCTGCCCCCGGTTTATGAAGCTGTTTGGAGTTATAATGATTCAATTGGGAAATACGAGCGCTATCAAATGAACAGGCCGCATTTAGATGCAGACGGTAGCGCGGTTTTTGCTGATGTTGTGATAGCGCAGAAAGTTAAAGCAGAAATAATTGATGAAATCGGCAGGCAGAAAATTACCATGATAGGAGAAGGAGAAGCGCTTGTTTTTCAAAATGGCGGATTGATTGAAGGGAAATGGGTGAAAAGTTCAATCACAGACCGAACGCGGTTTTTTGACTTGTTAGGCCGGGAAATTAAATTAAATCCCGGAAAAATTTGGATAGAAATCATCACGCCCAGCTCAAAAATTTCCTATGGGCGCCTGGAATTCAAATAGATTAATGCCAATCAACCCTTCCGCCTTTATTACCCGTGCTATTTTCCAGCCTTTTTCCAGCATAATTTGGTGCGTCCAGTCATAGTCAGCAGTATATTGGATATAGAAAACTTTATCAGCATTTTCTATCTGGCTTAACAGCCAGTTTTTATATATTTTTTTATCCGTTATTTGGCGGTTCCAATTGTACCTGACGATTCTTTCTTCGCGGGTCAGATTGTCTTTTTTCAGATAAACGCCGACCAGCGGGCGCTTGCCGTGGTAGTATTTTTCCATTGCCAGCACCTCATTGAAAGGAATTACAATCGTAATGCTGTCCGACGTTTCTTGCTGTTCAATGTAGTCAGTAAATCTGTACCAGGAAAAAACTTTAGTATTGGCTATGGTAAAGCCAAAAGGAAAGAGCAAAGCAAATATAATTAATAACAAAATAATGAATTTTTTTCTCGTATCCGCCAATTTTACCATTACATAACCGAGAATTATAAAAAGCGCGGGAAAGAAGGCCACGTAGAATTTTGTGATGAACACTCCCAGAGAGGAGCCGAAAATAACCGGCGCCAGGCCCCATAAAAGCAGGAAGGTTAATTGCAGGCGCAGTCTGCCCGGATTGTTTTTTGCCTCAATGACTGCTACAACCAGAGCAATGACAAATAACAGCCCTGCGATAGTTAATATGAAAGGAGCAGGGTCAGAATTAAGCAGGCTGCTGATAATCAGAGTTAATATATTAGCGTATTCGCGCGCATCAAGATTGAAATACCAGGCGGTAAGACTGTCTTTTTGGATTTTTGCGAGAATAGAAGGTATAAACCAGACTAGCCAAAGACCGATTATAATCAGATGCCCGCGCCACCATTTTTTGTTGAATGTTTTTTCAGGCTTAAGCGCAATTAATGCCAGAATCTGGCAAAATGGAATCATTATTGCAGTGAGATGCGAATAGAGAAGCAGAAAGTTGGTCAGGAAATACCCTGCCCATAAATACGGCTTGCTTTTTTTTTCAAAAAAAATGATGTAGAAAAAGAGATTGGAAATCACTGAGAGAAAAGATAGAAGGCTGTATGTCCTCGCTTCGCTGCTAATGAAAATATAAATGCCGGACAGGGCGAACATCAGGCTGCTGATAATGGCGGCGCGCCGAGAAAATATTTTTTCTGCCAGAAAATAGACAGCGGCAATCGTTGCCACATTAAAAAGCAATGAAGGAAGCCGCACCAGCCATTCGGTTTTATCATTGACAATATCCGTCCAAAACCGCAACAGAAAAGTATAGAGCGGCGGATTTGTTTCCAACCACCAGTATTTTAAAGCTTCTTTCCAGGGCAGGAGGCTGTAGTGAATGCTGAATACTTCATCAAACCAAAAAGTTCCGCGCACAGCCAGCAGATTGATGCGCAAGGCGGTTCCAACGATTAAAATCAGCAGAAGCGGGTAGTATTTTTTAAGCCATTGTTTCATAAATTTTTTCCAAATCGCCATTCAAAATGGTCTGGATATTGTTCCAGCTTTTGTGGATGCGGTGGTCAGTGATGCGGTCCTGCGGGTAGTTGTAAGTGCGGATTTTTTCACTGCGGTCAGCGTTGCCGATTTGCAATCTGCGCTGGTCTTCAATTTTCCGCGTTTGTTTTTCCCGTTCCATATCATAAAGCCGGGCGCGCAGAACATTCATGGCTTTAATTTTATTCTGTTGCTGTGAGCGCTCATCCTGGCACTGCACAATAAGCCCTGTTGGAATATGCAGTACCCGTATAGCTGAATAAGTAGTGTTGACAGACTGCCCGCCATGCCCGCCTGACATAAAAGTGTCAATGCGCAAGTCTTTAGGGTTGATTTTAAATTCCACTTCGTCAATTTCCGGCAGAACCGCCACGCTGGCAGTTGATGTGTGGATGCGGCCGGATTTTTCAGTTTCCGGAATCCTCTGCACCCTGTGCACTCCGCTTTCATATTTCATATTTTTATAAACATTTTTTCCTGATAGTGCGAAAATCACTTCCTTGTATCCGCCAATGCCAATTCTGTTTTGGCTAATCAGGCTTGATTTCCAGTTTTTCTTTTCCGCGTATTTTAAGTACATTCGCATCAGCACGCCGACAAACAGCGCTGCCTCGTCTCCGCCGGCTCCGGCGCGGATTTCCACAATCACATTTTTGCCGTCCAAAGGATTTCCGGGCTTAGACATTTCTTCTAGTCCGGCTTCTATAGCCGTTTTTTTCTGCCTTAATTCTGCAAGTTCAATTTCCGCTAGTTCGCGCATAGCAGTGTCTGTTTCGCCGGCAATAATAGCTTCAGTTTCACCCAGGCTTTTTTCTATGTTTTCTAAAATTGCGATTTTTTCATAAATTTCTTTAATCTCTTCGTATTCTTTCGAAGCCTTTTTAAGCTTTTCAACATCATTAAGCACAGCCGGGTTTTGCAAATCAGCTTCCAGTTGCTGGAATTTTGATTTGATTTGCTGGTATTTAGGTAGCATAGCTTTAGTATTATATCACTTTTTTAAAAAAGGATTGTGTATACCCCCCTTGGTAAAGGGGGGCGAGGGGGGATATTGGCCAAAATCCCCCTTAATCCCCCTTTTACAAAGGGGGAAAATATAAATAAAAACAGACCGAAAAAACTTCCAAGTCTGTCTTTTATTTTACGAGGCTATTTTTTACCCTGAGCTTTAGCCGAAGGGTTTGCCTTTTTCCTGGCGGCATTTTTTGCTTTCTTTTCTTTTTTGCCTTTTCTCACTGCCGCGGCCTTGGTGGTTTTTTCCATTTTTTCGCGGAATTTCTCCACCCTTCTGGCAGTGTCAACGAATTTTTGCTTGCCAGTATAAAAAGGATGGCAGAGATTGCATAACTCCACTCTGATTTCTTTTTTAGTTGAGCCGACAGTAAAAGAATTGCCGCAGGCGCAGGTAACTTTGGCATTTTCAAAATATTCAGGATGTATGTCTTTTTTCATAATTGTTCATTAAAGCGAGATAATTATACCAGCTGGCTGGATATTTGTCAACACCCTGCGAATTTTGACTTATTTTTGGATTTATAATATACTATTCAACACTTCATCATTCTTATAAATATGATCCCCAAGATAATATCCATTGTTGAAATAGTGCTGGCAGTCCTTTTGATTGCAGCTGTTTTGATACAGCAGCGCGGTTCCGGGCTCGGAGAGGCTTTTGGCGGGGGCGGAGGAGTGTACAATACTCGGCGCGGAGTGGATAAAATACTATTTAGAGTAACAATTGTTATCGCAGTATTATTTTTTGCAGTAGCCATATTAAGTTTAGTAATCTAAACGGCTTCCATAGCTCCCAATAGGGAGAATATATGTTTTCTTCTATTAAGACTTTGCTTAAAAAGGCAATTTTCAATTGGCGCCAGAAAAAGAGCGAACCCATAGTTTCGCCTCATTATGATATGAAGCTGTTGCAGAAAGTGAAAGGCAAATTTTCCCCCAGCTGGGAGCAATTGAGGCATTTGCGCCATCTTTTAACGCCCAGCGAAGGCAGGGTAATTAAAATCAGCTTATTGTTTTTACTAATAGGGATTTTGCTGGGCGGAATAAAATTAGCCTATAAATACAGAGTAGAAATTCCGGCTTTGGGCGGTAGCGTGGTTGAAGCAGTAGTCGGAGGTCCGCAATTCATTAATCCGATTTTTTCCTCTAATAATGATGTTGATACTGATATTGTAAGGCTGGTTTATTCAGGCCTGATGCGTTTTGATGGAAAAGGGCGCTTGGTTCCTGATATGGCAGTTAAATATGATATAAGCCAGGATAAGAAAATTTACAATTTTGAACTGCGCAAAGACGCGGTTTGGCATGATGGAGAGCCATTTACCAGCAAGGATATTGTTTTCACTATTGAAACAATACAAAATAGCCAGGTGGCCAGCCCTTTGTATGTTTCATTTCAAGGCGTGGCAGTTAAAGCTATAGACGACTATAATCTGCTGTTCACTCTGCCAGAGCCTTATTCAGGTTTTTTGCCTGCTTTAACTGTCGGTATTTTACCAGAGCATGTGTGGTTTAATGTTCTGCCCGAACAGATGCGCCTGGCGCAGACCAATTGGCAGCCGGTCGGCACAGGGCCATTTCGTTTCAACCGCTTGACCAAAGATGAGAAGGGCCGTGTTTATTCGTATGAATTAGTCCGTTTTGAAAATTATTACCGCCAGCCCCCGTTTTTAAACAGCTTTACTTTTCAGTTTTATACTGAATATGAGGGCGACGAAGGCGCTGTGCAGGCTTTGCGTAGCCAAAAGGTAGACAGTTTGAGTTTTGTGCCGAAAAATTTGCGCGATAAAATTGAACGCAAGCATATTTCATTAAAAACTTTGAAGATTCCGCAATACAGCGCTTTGTTCTTCAATCAGCAGAAGAACGCAGTTTTGAAAGACAAGGATGTGAGAATTGCTTTGTCGCAGGCGATTGACAAGGAAAGAATTCTGCGTGAAGCAGTGCGGGGCGAGGGGCAGATAATCCACAGCCCGGTTCTGCCGGATTCTCCCGGCTACAATCCTGAACTGAAAAAAATAAATTACAGTCCGCAGGACGCAAATACATTGCTGGATAAGAATTGGCAGAGGGTTACAGCAGAAGAATATCGTAAAATAAAAAGAGATGCGCTGGTAAAAGAGCTGGGCGGTCCGGCGAGCAGCGCAAGTTCAACTGATTCAGCAGCTTCTTCAACAATCAGTGAGGAACTGGAAAAAGAAATAAACAAGCGCTTGGATGAAGAATTAAACAATACCCAGACGTTTTACAGAAAGAACAAGAACGGCCAGTGGCTGGAAATCAATCTGGTTACTGTCGGCACAGAAGAATACAAGCAGGCCTCGGGGATTATTGCCGGTTTTTGGCAGGAGATAGGCGTAAAGACGAATATCAGTTATGTTGCTGTGCGCGATTTTAACCGTGATGTTTTAAAAACGCGCGATTATGACGTGCTGTTGTACGGGGAAATTATGGGCAGTGATCCCAATCAGTATCCGTTTTGGCATTCCAGCCAGGTTGACTACCCGGGCCTGAATTTGAGCAATTATATCAACCGAAATGTTGACAGCATTTTGCAGAAGATGCAAGGTGTTTCAGATGAAACTGAAAAAGCAGAGCTTTACCGCAAATTCCAGGAAACTATTTTGGAAGATAACCCAGCCGTATTCCTTTACATGCCGACTTATACCTACGCTTTGGCTGACAAAATTAAAGGCGTGGATATAGAAAGAATCTCCCAGCCGGCAGACCGCTTTGCTGACATCGCCAGCTGGTATGAAAATACTGGATGGAAATGGAAATAAAATAACAAAACAACATTTTTTTGGCCCAGATGGCGGAATTGGCAGACGCACTGGCTTCAGGTGCCAGCGAGAGAAATCTCATGAGGGTTCAACTCCCTCTCTGGGCACCATTATTAAATATGAACAAATCATTTACTATTTATGTTTTTATAGACGCTTCAAATGTTTGGAATGCTGTAAAGTCGATTAAGAAGTTTATTGAATATAAAAAACTTAAAGATTATTTTAGAAATAATTTTAACACAGACAAGGTTGAAATTTTTTACTATGACGCTTATCCCAGAGAGGGAACAAGAGATTATAACTTAGATGGAAAGCATAAATTTTATACATATCTCAAGAAAGGTCTTGGTTTTATCGTAAGAAAAAAGGAATTAAAACGAATCTCTATTATTGGCGAGAGTGGAGAATCTGTCATAGAAAAAGGGAATATGGATGTAGAAATAACGATTGACGCTCTGCACAATATAAACAAATATGATATGGCTGTTTTGTTCAGTGGTGATGCTGACTTTTTAGCATTAGTAAACTATTTAAAAAATAGCGACAAAAAGGTTTATATTTTTTCATCAAAAGACAA
>CAZHEJ010000002.1:29470-43467 GCA_964531615.1 uncultured Gammaproteobacteria bacterium
TTGAAAAATATAAATGAACTTTGGGGCAAGGATTTAAAACATCGCGAAAAAGAACAAAACAAAACCACCCTCAGTTAAGAGGGTGGCCCTGGGATGTATAACCCTAACGGTTTATGGAAAAACCGAAAGACATTATTAGTATATCAAATTAATACATTCTGTCAATAGCTGTGGATAACTTAAAAATATGAGCCAAATTTAATTTAATATTATTTTTATGATTGCTAAAAAAAGCAGAAATAGGCAGGAGGGAACGAAAATAAACAGAGGGTTTAGCGGAAATTATCTCAATGATAATTTGCGCATAATTCCTCTTGGTGGCTGTGAAGAAGTTGGCCGGAACATGACTGTATTTGAATACAGCGGCGATATTGTGATTCTTGACATGGGACTTCAGTTTCCAGAAGAAGACATGCCCGGAATTGATTATATTATTCCCAACATCAGGTATTTGCAGGGAAAAGAAAAAAGAATCAAAGGAGTGATTTTCAGCCATGGCCATCTGGACCATATCGGCGCTGCGCCCTTACTTCTGGAAAAACTCGGCAATCCGACCATTATCGGCCGTGATTTGACTTTGGCGTTAATCAAGCATAAGCAGGAGGATTATAAAAAAGGCACTGCCAAAAATTTGAAAACCATTACCATCAAGAGCGTGAATGAAGTGATACGTTTGGGAAAATTCGGCGTTAAGTTCTTCCAGATTGAGCATTCCATAATGGACGCAGTCGGCGTGATATTAGAAACTCCGGCAGGCACAGTCATTCACCCGGGCGACTGGACCATGGACCGCGACAGCAACGGGCGTTCAAAGATTGATTATACACATTTGCAGAGACTGCCCAAGCCGACTGTCTTGATGCTGGAAAGCCTCGGTTCGCTGAATGAACACCGTTCTGCCAATTATGACGAAATGTACAAAAATTTATCCAGTATTCTATCACAGGCGCTCGGGCGGGTGATTATTGGGACTTTTGCGTCACAAATAGAAAGAATCAAATGGGTATTTGAGGCGGCTGTACGTTTGGGCAAGAAAGTGGCGCTTGACGGCTATTCAATGCGCATGAATATTGAGATTGCCAAAGAGCTCGGCTATATCAGAATTCCGTCCGGCCTGCTGATTGACATAAAAAAGATTGATAATTATCCTGATAATGAGATAGTTGTGGTCTGCACAGGCGCGCAAGGCGAGGAAAGCGCAGTTTTAGTGCGGATTGTTAATGGCGAACACAAGATTTTGCGCTTGAAAAAAAGCGATACAGTAATTTTTTCGTCTTCTGTCATTCCCGGCAATGAAAGAAGCATACAACGTTTGAAAGACAACATCTACCGCCAGTGCGACAACGTTATACACGGTGAAATAATGGATGTGCATGTTTCAGGCCATGCCACCCGCGCGGATATCATTGATATGCTGAATGCCATCAAACCGACTTATTTTATTCCTGTATACGCCAATCATTATTTTTTGAAAGAAGCCAGGCGGTTGGCGATTGAAAAGGGCTTTAAGCAGGAAAATATTTTTGTGCCGGACAATGGCTCGGTCATTGAAGTCGGCAAAAAGGGCGTCAAAGTTCTGGACAGGAAAGTGCCTAATGAATATGTGTTTGTGGACGGCCTGGGCGTTACTGATACGCAGAACATTGTCCTGCGCGACCGGCAGGTGCTGGCTGAAGACGGCATGGTGGTAGTGATTGCCACAATTGATTCCAAAACCGGCCGTCTGGTCCAGAATCCGGACATTATTTCGCGCGGTTTTGTCTATCTTAAAGACAATAAGGTATTAATAGAAGACCTGCGCCATAAAGTGAAGAAAATGGTGATTGAATCCGACCCGCTGAATTGGGCAGACACCAATCACATTAAAAACACCATCCGCGACAAAGTCGGGCAGTTCTTGTTCAGCAAAACCGAGAAGCGCCCGATGGTATTGCCAGTGGTGATTGAGGTGTGAATGTCGCTCTTGTTTTCAATCAGTATATCCAGTAAAATAAAGCTATTATGTCCAAAAAAATCATTGTCTCCGGCATACAGCCGACAGGAAGCCTGCATGTCGGGAATTATTTAGGCGCAGTAAAAAATTGGGTTGAATTGCAGAATTCAGGCAAATACGGGATGTATATTTTTATTGCTGACTTCCATTCCTTGACGGGTGATATAAAAGCTGACGACCGCCGGCACCAGATAATGCGCACTGCCGCAGAATTGCTGGCCGCGGGCATTGACCCGAAGAAAACAGTTTTTTTCATCCAGTCAGACATTACAGAGCACACGGATTTGGCTTGGATTTTTAATTGCGTAACGCCCATATCCGAGCTTGAGCGCATGACGCAATTCAAAGACAAGGCCGCGCATCAGAGAAAAAATATCAATGCCGGCTTGTTCACTTATCCAATTCTGCAAGCCGCTGATATTTTGCTTTACCACGGCAATGCAGTGCCGGTCGGACAAGACCAAGTCCAGCACGTTGAATTTACCCGCAATGTGGCGCGTTGGTTTAATAATAAATATTCTAAATATTTCAGTGAGCCAGAGGCTTTATTGACAAATATTCCAAAAGTAATGAGCCTGCTGGAGCCGGAGAAAAAAATGAGCAAGAGCTATGGCGAGAATCATGTGATTGAACTGGCTGATGAGCCGGAGATTATTGAAAAAAAATTAAAGCGCGCGGTCACAGCCACTACTGGCGGAGGAAAAGCGCCGGGCGTGGAGAATTTATTAATGCTCTTATCCCAATTTTCTGATAAAAAAATCTACAGCGAGTTTGCAAAAGCGGAAAAAAACGGAACAATACGCTACGGAGATTTAAAATCAGAACTGGCAAAAGCCATCAGCAAATATTTTGCGGATTTTAGAAAGAAAAGGCGGGAATTGCTGTCAGATTTTGACAAATTGGCTGAAATAATGCTGGCGGGCAAGGAAAAAGCCAAGCCAGTGGCTGAAAAAACCATGTCAGATATAAGAAAGCTGGTGGGGATACGGTAGATGATTTTTAAAAATACAGGTATGTTAATTGAACAGATTAAGGAGGAAATTCACAAGCATAATGTGCGGTTTGTGCATTTGCAGTTTTCTGATTTATTGGGAATGCTGAAGGCAGTGACTGTGCCAGTGCAGCAGTTGGGCGATGTTCTGAAACACGGAAAGTGGTTTGACGGCTCATCAATAGAGGGTTTTGCCAGAATTGCGGAAAGCGACATGTTTTTAAAGCCAGACTTTGCGACGTTTAAGATAATTCCTTGGAGCAAGAGTAACGGCTTTTCCGAAGTTAGAATTATCTGCGACGCTTACAAGCCGGACGGCGAGCCGTTCAGCGGGGACCCGCGGCATATTTTAAAAAATCAGATTGAAAAGGCGAAAAAAATGGGATTTGAATATTTTGTCGCTCCGGAAATAGAGTTCTTCCTTATGTCAAGAGACGCCAATGGAAAAGTTATTCTTCTCCCGCACGACCGCGCCGGATATTTTGACCAGACCATTGACGGAGCAGGCGCAGTGCGCAATATGATGAGTATTGCCCTGCAGGGATTTGGCATGGAGGTTGAAGCAATGCACCACGAAGTTGCCGACGGCCAGCATGAGATAAATTTTCGCTATGGCGATTCGCTCGCTTCGGCAGACAACACGATTACTTTCAAATACGCGCTGAAAATGGTAGCCAAAAAAATGGGTCTGTACGCCACGTTTATGGCCAAGCCGTTTTTCGGAATCCATGGCTCGGGCATGCACACCAACCAGAGCTTGTTCAGAAATGGGGAAAACGCGTTTTTTGACGCGCAGAGCAAGTACGGTCTGTCAGACATTGCAATGCATTTTATCGCCGGCCAGCTGGCGCATGTAAAAGCAATGAGCGCGATTACCAATCCCACAGTCAATTCCTACAAACGGCTGGTGGTCGGCTATGAAGCGCCGGTCTATATTTCCTGGGGCCGGACCAACCGCTCGGCGCTGATGCGCATTCCCCGCATCAGCCGAGAAAAGGCAAGCTCCACGCGCTGCGAACTGCGCTGCCCTGACCCGATGTGCAATCCGTATCTTGCCTTTGCAATCATGCTCGCCGCCGGCTTGGACGGAATAGAAAAGAAAATGCCCCTTATGCCACCGGTTGAGGAAAGCACTTATGAAATGACTCCTGAACAAATCAGCAACCGCGGAATTGAGACCCTGCCGCGCGATTTGTACGGCGCACTGCGCGCTTTGGCAAAAGACGAGGTAATAAAATTAGCCCTAGGTGAAGATGTTTTCCAGAGGTATTATGATATAAAAATGGAAGAATGGGACGAGTATGGGATGCGGGTGAGCGAGTGGGAAAAAGAGAGGTATTTAGAAGTTTATTGATATTTCCCGCATTAATTCTGCGCGGGCTTTTGTCGTGGTTTTTCTGTGCTATAATATTAGTGTTTATGAAATACATAATCGGCATTCTGGCTATTGCCGTGGGAGTATTGTTAGTTATTAAAACAGAATGGTTTATCCAGAATTTCGGCACTAATGCCTGGGCTGAACAGCATTTGGGTTCCAGCGGAGGCACGCGCTTGATGTACAAGCTGATCGGCCTGGCGATTATTTTCATTGCCATGATGGGGATGACAGGATTGCTCGGCGCATTTATAATGGGAACATTCGGCAAATTATTCAGATTTTAATTATGTACAGCAGCGGAAATCAGATGATTAACTGCCAATTGCTTTTTGAAAAAGCGCAACTGCACCCGAGCATGCACATTGCTGATTTAGGCTGCGGACGCGTCGGCCATATAGTGTTCCCGGCAGCAGCCCTGATTGGGGAAAAAGGCATTGTCTATGCCGTGGATATTCTCAAGGATGTTCTGGAAAATATTAAAAAGCGCATGGCAATTGAAAATTGCATTGAAGTGCATACTGTTTGGTCAGATTTGGAAAGAGTGGGAATGACGCGAATACCGCCTCGCAGTCTGGACGCAGCTTTTATAATCAATGTCCTGAACCAGTCAGACAATCGGCATGCGATTTTAGAAGAAGCACACAGGTTGCTGAAAGATAAGGCCCGCCTGCTGGTGGTTGATTGGATAAAAAATGGCACTGCCTTTGGCCCGCCAAAAGAAAGATTTGTTGATTTTTCTGATATTAAAAGCTGGTCAACTCTGCATGGCTTTGCTGTACAGGAGGAATTTGACATGGGGCCGTATCATCATGGGGTGGTGTTATTTAAACATGACTGAATAAAAAATTACAAATATGAGTGTAGATACGAGGCAGATAGGCAGGTGGGGTGAAGAGCAGGCGTGCTCTTTTTTAATGCGCCACGGCTATGAAATTTTGGACCGCAATTTTTACGCTGTTGGCGGGGAAATAGACATCATTGCCCGGCAGGTAGAAGCTGTTTGTTTTATTGAAGTAAAAACCAGAAGCATAGCGGATTATTTCAGCGAAGATAGCGCAGAAAAGGCAGTTGACCAGCTGAAGCTTAAGAAATTAGTTTTTGCCTCCAAACAGTACTGTAAATACAAAAAAATAGATATGTATGACACAGAAATAAGATTTGAGCATGTGAGCGTGTATGTTGACCGAGAGAACAAGACAGTGAAGTTTAAGAAGTATGTGCTGGAGTTGTAAATTTGACAAGCTTTTCTACTTGTGGTATACTATATTGCAAGGTAGCATTGACAATAATGCTGCTTTTTTTAATGACCAACCCTATGTCAGAAATAACAAAAGCAATTAAGGCGATTTGCGAGGAAAAAGGCCTTGCATACGAGGCTGTTTTAGAATCCATTGAAGCAGCGCTGGCAGCGGCCTACCGTAAGGATTTTGGCAACCGCCAGCAGAACATCAAAGTTAAATTTGATCCTGAAACCCAGGACATGAAAGCCTGGGATGTCAAAGAAGTGGTTGAAGATATTGATGAGGAAAAATTGGAGAAAGACCAAGAGGAGTTGAACGTGCGCCGGGAAAAAGCCCGGCTTGAAAACCGCGAATTGACTGAAGAAGAAATGGCTGATTTGGCGCGTTTTAATCCCAAGACCCAGATGATGCTCACACAGGCGAAAGAAATAAATAAAAAAGCCAAAGTCGGCGAGATTTTGGAAATTCCTTTGGAAATACCCGGCGAATTCGGCCGCATGGCAGCGCAGACAGCCAAGCAGGTGATTATTCAGCGCTTGCGCGAAGCAGAAAGAAGCACAGTTTATGATGAATTAAAAGGTGAGGTGGGGGAATTGATTCAGGGAATTGTCCAGAGGCGGGACAGAACCGGTGCGCTTATTATTGATTTGGGAAAAGTTACTGGATTAGTGCTGGTTAATGAACAGGTTCCCCGGGAGCAATACAGGCCTGGTTCTCGCATGAGATTTTACATATTATCTGTGGAGATGGGCGTGCGCGGTTTGGAAATTTTGCTTTCACGCTCAACCGGCAAAATGGTTGAAGCGGTTTTTGCGCAGGAAATTCCAGAAATATCCGCTGGTTCAGTGGAAATCAAAGGTGTTGCGCGCGAGGCAGGCAATCGCTCCAAAGTTGCTGTCTGGACTGATGACGAAACAATTGACCCCATTGGCGCCTGCATTGGCCAGCGCGGGTCCCGCATCAACACGATTATTGAAGAGCTTGGCGGGGAAAAAATTGATGTCATTCATTATAATTCCAATGCTGAGGAATATGTGCGCCATGCCTTGTCTCCGGCAAAAGTTGATTCTGTGGAATTGAATGAAAAAACCCAGGAAGCCATTGCCAATGTCGGTTCTGAACAGTTTTCTCTGGCCATCGGCCGCGGCGGAACTAATGTGCGCCTGGCCGCCCAGCTTACCGGCTGGAAGATAAAAGTGGTGGAAAAAGGCAATGCGGAAAAAGCAGTCGCCAGCGATGATGACCCTTCGGCTATTGCTCAGGGCTTAGCGGAGAAAATTGAAGAAGTGGTTCAGACGAAGGAAACCGAAGTGCCTGCTGACAAAGCAGAAACTTCTGATGCTGTGGAAGAAAAGAATCCTTCGACTAACGCTCAGGATAAAGAAAAAAAGAAAACAAGAAAGAGTAAAAAAGAGAAAGAAGAGCAAGGAAAAAATTAAAAAATTAAAATATTAAAAAACCGTCCGAAAGGGCGGTTTTAGATTTTTGAAAAATTTTTTATTCCCAAATCCATTGTGACCATGGTCTTGTTCGCCTAGATCTTAATACTGGAATAGTGGTTTTCAAATACTTACGTAAATAGTTTGCCAATTCTAACAATTTTTCTCTTGATACTTGTTTTATTTCAGATTCAGCAGGCGGTCTGTCAATACTATACAAATAAACTCTAAGGGGATTAATCTTTTTTATAATATCAATGTAAGTTTTGTTTTTTATTGAATCAAAATTAGCAAATTTTTTAGGAAAGATTATTATTGCAGTTGAGATTTCAACAGGCATTTCTTTTGCAGTTGTTAATATGCCGTTTAAGATATTTTCAAAATTTGCGTTCTGATTGATTCTTTGCATTGTTTCTTTATCGCTGGCATCAAGTTTTAGCAATCTTCTATCTAATTTTGAAATTGCTTTTCTAATTATTGGTTTATTTAACATTGTGCAATTAGTGAAAGTGGCTGTTGGAGTTTCAGGGAAGAATTTGTTACGTTGCTCTAAAACAAAATCTACAATTTTAGGAAAATCAGGATGAATAGTCGGCTCGCCATTGCCAGCAAAAGTAATATAATTTATTGGTGTTCCACATTGAATAAGTTTCTTGAAACTGTTTATGGTGTCTTTTTTAATTTTGGCAAATGGCAAAGTGCCCTTTTTAGCAGTTTTGACTTTTCCACATTGGCAATACACACAATTAAAAGTACAGACTTTGTCTTGAGGAGCAAAAAGATTAATCCCTAAAGACCGTCCAAGTCTTCTAGAGGCGACGGGGCCATAGATAACCGGAGTTAATAATATTTGTTGTTGAGATTCAATACATTGTGTTGATATTTTTTGTATCATATGATCAACGTCCCATTATATTAAAATCAGCGTATTATGTCTATAATTTCGCCTATTTATTATCCACTCTCTTGACAAAATCCCTTAAACATGCTAAAATATTAGTATAAAAATGCTGTCGGTTTTGCCGACATTATCTATGAAACCAGAAACCGTTTTAAAAAATTACGGTCTTAGTGACAAGGAAACCAGGGTTTATTTGGCGTGTTTGGAATTGGGTTCAGCGCCAGTGCAAAGGATAGCGCAAAAAGCCAGTTTAGCGCGTTCTACGGTTTATGCAGTGCTGGAGGACTTGCGCCGCAAGAGTTTGGTAAGCACTTTTCAAAAAAAGAAAATTAAGTATTTCAGCGCTGAAGAACCAGAGCAGGTAGTGAAGCTGGCGCAGATAAAGGCTGATGCTTTGCGCGAGGCCCTGCCGCAGTTGAATGCGTGCTGGGGCAAATCGCGCTTGCGGCCGACTGTGCGTTTTTATCAGGGAAAAGAGGAAATGAAAATCGTATTGGAAGAAATTTTGGCAGAAGCCGACGAATTGTTTACTTTTGCCTCGCCCGAAGATTTGTTCAGGGAATTAGGGGATTATTTTTATAGTTTTGTAGAAAAACGTGTGAAGAAGAAAATTCCGGTGAGAATGATAGCCTGTGATTCAGAAATGACCCGCGAACGTAAGCAGTTGGGACCAAAGGAATTACGCACAGTGAAAATTGTCCCACCTACCTATTTCTACCATGGAAATATTTGGATTTGGAAAAATAAAGTTGCAATGTTTTCTTTTACAGGAGATTTTGTGGCAGTGGTTATTGAGAGCAAAGAATTAGCCGATATAGAGCGGGCAATGTTTGAATATTTGTGGGATTCGGTAGGGGCGAATTGATATTCGCCCTATAAATGAAATATGACATTTGATCCAGAAAAATATCATCGCCGGTCTATTCGTTTACATGGGTATGATTATCGCGAATCTGGTTATTATTTCATTACAATTTGCACCGAAAAACGTTTGTGTTTGTTCGGGGAAATAAAAAATAATAAGATGATTTTGAATGATTTGGGGAAAATTATTGAGGAAGAATGGGTGAAATCGGAAAAAATCAGGCCAAATGTCGAATTGAATGAATTTGTGGTAATGCCGAATCATATACATGGAATTGTGGTTATTAAATATAAAATGGAAATTGGCGGTAGGGGCGTATTGCAATACGCCCGAAATGACGAATCACAAACGGACAGGGGCGTATATCAATACGCCCCTACGCCATTGCAATCACCAACACAGACAATTGGTTCAATTGTACGCGGTTTCAAATCCTCCACCGCCAAACGAATTAATATTTATCGCGATTTTATTGCGCCTGTCTGGCAGCGCAATTATTACGAACACATTATACGCAATGAAAATGAACATAATAATATTTCCAAATATATTGCATTAAATCCATCAATGTGGGATATGGACCGAAACAATATTGATGGATTTCATTGATTGTGATATAATCGATTAACATTATGACCCAATTATTTACCACTATTCTCTACCAGCCGTTGTTTAATATTTTTGTCGGATTGTATAATTTTATTCCTGATGTCGGGGTGGTAATCTTGATAATCACAATCCTAATCCGGCTGGCGCTTTACCCGCTGAATTCCAAGGCCATAAAATCGCAAAAGGCCCTTACTGACCTTCAGCCAAAACTGGAAGAAGCCAAGAAAAAGAATGCTGGCAACCAGCAGGCAATTGCGCAGGAAACCATGCGCATTTACCGTGAAAATAAAGTGAGCCCGTTTGCTTCCTGTTTGCCAATGCTCATCCAATTGCCGATTTTGATCGCTTTGTATTACGTTCTGCAAAAGGGGCTGACCACCAGTAATTTTGATTTGCTCTATACTTTTATAAAAAATCCCGGCGCAATCAAAACCATAAGCCTCGGATTTATGGAATTAGGCAAAGCCAGCATTGTTTTAGCTGTTCTAGCCGGCTTGGCGCAGTTTTGGCAGGCGAAAATGATGGTGAGGAAAAAACCGCCGAAGGAAGCAGGTGCGGGCGGAAAAGACGAGGGGATGATGTCAATGATGAACAAGCAGATGCTTTACTTCATGCCGGTGATGACGGTGATTATTGGTATGCAGCTGCCGGCCGGTCTGACGCTTTACTGGTTTTTATCAACGGTTTTATCGGCATTGCAGCAGATTGTTGTTTTCAAGAAAAATAACATTGCTGGCGGAGTGATAGAGGGGAAATTAAGCAATTAGTCCCGCAGCGAGCGGGATCCCGCTGTGGCGGGATAACCAGTAAACAGTAACTAGTTACGGATTACCAGTGACTAATAATATGCGAATTGATTTGAAAAAATTAATGAAATTGCAAGTGCAGACAAAGTCCGGCAAAGAGCTAGGGCATGTTAGAGATATTGTTTTAGAAACCGAAGGGCAGAATATTCTGCAATACGAAGCTGGAAATTTGCTGGGCAGAAAATATTTAATCAGCCGAGAACAGGTTGTAAGTATAGATGAGAAAAAAATGGTGGTAGAGGATAATGTGGTTAGAGAAATTGGAAAAGAGGAAAGAGGAAAGAGGAAAGTGGCGATTGAGCCAGAAGGGGTGATGATGAGAGAAGCAGGAAATTAAGAAATTTAGAAATTTTGTAGGGGCGAACTGCTGTTCGCCCTTTTTTGTTAAGGCGGGTTTTGTGTTGACAATTATAGAATAATATTATAGGGTGAATAAAGAAGCCGGGGATGGTCCCTGGCAGATTCGTTAGCAGGCGTACTGCTTATGGGAGCAAATGCCGGGCGGCGTTTGCTGTTTAGGCAGATTACTTGCTAAGGAGGGGAAATAACATGTTTAGCAAATCGTTCATTGATTTCGTTAGCCGGAGTAATGACCCGGAGATTACTGCAGATTTTAATTGGTTCACTGGCAACTATGGCATAATAAGAAAATTGCGTACCAGTGAGTTAGTGGCTGTTTTGCCTGACCGCGCAATGCCCGAAGGTTTTACTTCGGACAAGGCCGCGTTGCAGGCCCAGGAACGCAAGTTCCAGCAGGCCATACTTTCGCGCTTCGTGGACCCACTTTCGGATGACGAGGTTCCGAAAGAGTTCAAGTCGCACATGTCCGCAATCCGCGACATTGCGGCACAGAACGGATGTACCGACTCCTCGGTTCCGCTCGTCCGCCGTATCAAGCATGGAAGGCAGTACAGCATGAAGCTGTTTGCTCCGCTTTGCGGCCATTGCAACCAGGACTTTTCCTATTTGCAGAATTGGGATTTCGACGACTCGGTTACCGAGTCAAGCAAGAAAGGTAAAGAATTTCTGGTTTTCGGCGGGCCGTTTCTGCTCAAAGATAGCGAGCAGAAAACCATGCGCGAGCAAGAAGAATTGCTCGCCAAGGTCACCAATGGCGCGAAATTGCCGTTCAAGCTCATTCATGGCAGTGTGGCGCTGGACACGCTCGTGATTCAGAGCCACGAACTTCTGACCGGAGAAAAACACCCGCTTAACAGTATGCGGGTGCGGACTGGCACAATTTCGTCCTGCGGCAATCGCCTCTACTTGAGGCGTGATGGAGATGGCTGTCTGTACTGCGGCAGCTGGCTCTGGGACGACGGCGGGCGCGACGACGACCTCGGCTGTCTGGCTCTGGGGGTGGTGGTTCTCGGACACTAGGGCGCTTGGCCCTTGGCTGGGTCTTGAACCCTTGGGAATGAATTTTTTAAAAAAGGAGGTAAACAAGCCCCTGGCATTTCGTCAGGGTCTTTTAATTTTATTCATTTTTTAATATAATACAAACACTGCGTCGAAAGATGCTTGAGTTCAAGGATTCAAGCCGGCAGTACAGCGCCAGGCAATGCCAGAATAACATCGGCTACGGCTTATGTTAGCGCGCTAAACCTGGCAGTTTGTTTCTTTTACACCCCTTGCACTGTGCTAGGGAGATAACGTCTCCGAATAAAATTCAACCCGGAGTCCGCCAGCTGGCGGACAACGGGCGGTGTTCTGGGCGGCACAGGGCATATTTTCGTCCAGCGGCAATCGCCTCAACTTGAGGCGTGATGAAGATGGCTGTCTGAACTGCGACAACTGGAACTGGAACGACGACGAGCGCAACGACAACCTCGGCTGTCTGGCTCTGGTGGTTTAAGAGAGCGATAAAAGGCGGAAAGTTTTCCGTCTTTTATGTTTTTACATGCTTCTTTTGTTTTTGGCATTTTTGCGGTAAACTATATTTATTGCGATTTTTGGATTCCCGCCTTCGCGGGAATGACATATTGATTATGAATAATAGATTACCACCGCCACAGCGGGGTCCCGTCCTCATGGCGGGACAAAAATCAATTCTTCAAACCCTCGCGTTTTTTGATATTTTTGAGCAGCCGCTTACGAAAGAGGAATTATTTAGATGTTTATTTACCACAGATTTTAAATTCACAGATTACACAGATTTTTTGGCTCAATTAGAACGTCAAACCAGCTTGCCTGGCGTAGCGGAGCAGAGCCAGGGGTTTTATTTTTTGCCAGGGCGGGAAAGTATTGTTGAAACACGGCAGAGAAGGGTGAAAATAATTGAGGAAAAAATGAAAATCGCTGTGCGGGGAGTTAAAAAATTGCGCTGGGTTCCGTTCGCGCGCGCGGTTTTTATCTGCAACACTGTGGCAATGGCATCAGCCGGCGAGGCAGGCGATATTGATGTTTTGATTATTGTTAAAAAAGGCCGGATTTGGTTAGCGCGACTGTCAGCCACGTTAATATTAAGCTTGTTCAGGTTGAGAAGAACTAAAACAAAGATTAAAAACAGGATTTGTTTGAGTTTTTATATTACGGATGATAATTTGAATCTAGAAAAAATTGCGATCAAAGATGATGTGTATTTGATGTATTGGGTAGATAGTTTGATTCCAGTTTATGATCCGGCGAATTTACATCAAAGCATATTGCAGGCAAACAAGTGGGTGAAAAAATATTTGCCGAATGGGTTGCAACCGTATGAGACGGACGGAACGTGGAACGTGGGACGACCTGCCCGCAACGCCTTGCAGGCTTGCATGGCGGGCGGGGGGACAAGTGCGAGATTTTTTAAGAATTTATTTGAAAAAATGTGGGGAGGCAGATATGGCAATATGATTGAAGCGCAGGCCAGAGGCATTCAGCAGGCGAAGATGAAGATGAATCTGCAAAGCCGGCAGAACCAGCCCGGCACAGCGGTGATTATAAGCGATTCAATGCTGAAGTTTCATGAGAACGATAGACGGGAGGAATATAAGCGATTGTGGGCAGAAAAATGTAGAAAAATTTCTAATTCACCTAATTTCTAATTCACCTAATAAAAATTCCAATGACCAATGCCTTAAATTTTTTATTAAAGCTGTTTTTATTTTTTCTTCCTTGGCAGACAATCTGGATTTACAGATTGGGCGTTTTGAATAATGTGAAGTGGGAATACGGCACACTGGGGTTTTATGGGACAGAGATTTTGCTTTGGGTAATAATGATTTTGTTTATAATTTGGTACTGGAAACAATGCAAATTTCAAATTTCAAATTTCAAATTTCAAATTACCAGCGATAGAGTTTTCGTTTTTGCTTGTTTGTTATTTATCATCTATCATTTATCATCTATTTTTTGGGCGCAGGATGGCAATTTGGCTCTGCAACAATCATTGCGCATACTTGAAGCATTTTTATTATTTTTTATTTTATTTCTTGGCCCGCTAGATTTGAAAGGCGCGGTGAAATGGTTCGTCATTGGCTCAATAACCCCGGCAATTTTAGGAATTTGGCAGTTTTTAACCCAATCAACTTTTGCTTTCAAATGGCTTGGACTTGCATCGCATCCTGTTTGGGAGGCAGGGACATCAGTGATTCAGAGCGATGCAATCGGCCGCTGGCTCCGCGCCTACGGGCCGTTCAATCATCCGAATATTTTTGGAGGATATCTCGCAATCACTATTTTGTTTTTGCTATTGCAGTTTAAGTTTAAAGATAAATTTAGTTTTAATATTGAATATTTAATATTTAATATTTTAATATTTTCGATTTTTTTTACTTTCAGTCGCAGTGCTTG
>CAZHEJ010000003.1:0-14814 GCA_964531615.1 uncultured Gammaproteobacteria bacterium
GGTCCGTCTGAACGGCTTGCCAATGAAATTGCCAGAGGTTAGCAAGTATAAATTTTTGAGCAATAAAAAATACAGCCTGGAAATCATCATTGGAAAAATTACTGACATCAAGAAGCAGGAACCTGCCGTGTTAGTTGACAAGGCAATTGATTTATCCAATGGCTTGCTGGTGTTGTGGGATGAGGAAAACGGAGAGGAATACAGTTTTTCAATTCAAGCCACATGCAGCAAATGCGGGCGCAGATTTGAATCAATTGAACCGCGCACTTTCAGTTTTAACAGCCCTTATGGAGCTTGTCCGCGATGTACAGGTTTAGGCAAGACATTGGAAGTGGATCAGGAATTGGTAATTCCTAACACGCGCTTAACATTGGCTGAAGGAGCAATTCAGCCATGGACCAGAATTGTCGGCAATCAAGGCTATTACCAAAATCTGCTGAAAGCCGTGGCTGGAGCGCACAATTTTTCAGTGGATGTGCCTGTTAAAAATTTGCCTAAAGAAGCAATGGATATATTGTTTTATGGGACAGATGGCCAAGAATACACAGTGGACGGCAAAAAAATGGCTTTTGAAGGCATTGTTTGCAATTTATCAAGCCGGCACGCGGAAACTGACTCTGACTATATCAGAAAAGAAATAGAAAATTACATGCGGGAAAAAATATGTTCAGTCTGCGAGGGCAAGAGGCTTAAAACCGAGTCGCTGTTTGTAAAATTTTTAGATTTTAATGTTTCAGAAATCGTGGAAATGAGCGTGGCTGAATCCAAGGAATTTTTTATTGGATTGGATGGCCGTGGAAAATTATTTGCCCAATTAAATAAACAGCAGCAGGCAGTTGTTTTGCCGATTGCCAAAGAAATCAATAAACGTTTAGATAATTTATTGCAGGTGGGCTTGCATTATCTTACTTTGGACCGTTCAGTCAACACACTGGCTGGAGGCGAAGCCCAGCGTGTGCGCCTGTCCACCCAATTGTCAACTGGCTTAACAGGAGTGATTTATATTTTGGACGAACCTTCAATCGGACTTCATCCCAAAGATAATGACAAATTGATTGCCACATTGAAAAATTTGCGCGATCAGGGTAATACAGTGATTGTTGTTGAGCATGACAAGGCAATGATTGAAGCGGCTGACCATATAGTGGATATCGGGCCTGGCGCCGGCGAATACGGCGGAGAAATTGTTGCTGAAGGCACATTGGCGCAGATTAAAAAAAATACCAAATCGTTAACCGGGACCTACTTGACTGGGAAAGATGAAATTCCTTTGCCGAAAAAACTGCACAAGGGCAATGGAAAAAATTTGACCATCACTGGCGCCAAAGCGTTTAATTTGAAAAATATTGATGTGGTGATTCCATTAGGCAGGCTGGTTTGCGTTACAGGCGTTTCCGGCTCTGGCAAATCAACTTTAATTTCTGAAATTTTAGGCAAGGCTTTAAGCAAATATTTTTACCGCGCCAAGGCCGAGCCAGCAGAGCATAAAACAATAAAAGGGCTGTCAAATATTGATAAAGTGATTGTTATTGACCAGACGCCGATCGGCCGGACTCCGCGTTCAAACCCCGCAACCTATACTGGTGTCTTCAGCTCTATCCGCGATTTGTTTACAGCCGTGCCAGAAGCGAGGATGCGGGGCTATGATGCCGGCAAATTCAGTTTTAATGTAAAAGGCGGAGGCAGGTGCGAGGTCTGCGCTGGCGAGGGCTATGTGCGCATTCCTATGCAGTTTTTATCAGATGTTTTTGTTGAATGTTCAGAATGCGGCAGTAAGCGCTATAACAAGGAAGCTTTGGAAATCCATTACCACAGCAAAGATATTGCCGATGTTTTGGAAATGACTGTTGAAGAAGCTTGCAAGTTTTTTCATGATACCCCGGCGATAGCAGATAAATTGCAGATTCTGCGCGATGTTGGCTTGGGCTACATCCATCTTGGTCAGCCGGCCACGACATTGTCCGGAGGAGAGGCCCAGCGCGTCAAATTAGCAACAGAACTGTCTCGCCGCGCCACTGGCAAGACCCTGTATATTTTAGACGAGCCCACCACAGGCCTGCATTTTGAAGATATCAAGCGGCTTTTGCAAGTTCTCAATCAATTGGTGGATAAGAAAAATACAGTTTTGATTGTTGAACATAATCTTGAGGTTATTAAATGCTCTGACTGGATTATTGATTTGGGACCAGAAGGCGGAGACAAGGGTGGGGAAATCGTCGCCACCGGCACGCCGAAAGATGTTGTGAAAATCAAAAAAAGTTATACAGGGCAGTATTTAAGGAAATTATTGAAATAGAGAAATTAGGAAATTAAAATCCCGGTTTAGGTCGGGATTTTTTATATTAATAATCCTTCCGGATTATTGCGGTCGCGGTTCCACATCAGGGGGTTATTTATAATATATTGGCGGATATTATGAAATGATTGTTCATTGCAGATAATATGATCGTAAAACCGCGGTTGCCAGGCGAAATAACCGTGTTCATGTTTTTGGTTGATGGTTTTTGTTACGGCCGATTTATATGAACGTATAATTGTTGAGAGCGAGAGGGGTTTGGGTGAAATTTGTGACATGAAATTTGTTTCCGTTGTGTTGTCTGTAGAGACGTTGCATGCAACGTCTCTACAATTATTATTACCATTGATTATCAAAATCCCATGCACATGATTTGGCATTACAGTAAATTCGTCCAGAATCACATTATTAAAATGTTTGGGTATTTCCAGCCAATATTTTATCGCAATTTCACCAATATCATTCAACATCATTTCATCATCAACAATATCGCCAAAATAACAAAGATGATTTTTGGTGCAAATCGTTGTAAAATAATAACCCAATTGGCAATAATCGTATCCTGCCAACCGGACTGAAGGAATTAAATATTTATTGCGGAATAAATTCGTCATTTTGTACAGACACAATCAATAATGCCGGCAAAAGCCAGAAGAAAATCGCCATGTCGTTTTTGATATAAGGCGAATCCACGAGTCCCATGACGAGAATTATTATTAAAGATGAGAGAATGAAATAATTTAAAATTGGTAATTTTTTAAATTGTTTGAAAATTGAAAATTGAAAATTGAAAATTGACACCAGAATCCCGACGAATGCAAATAAACCTAATAAACCCAAGTTTATCCACATTGTCAAAAAGATATTATGCGGGTGATGGAAAATTTCTATGCCTTCGCCATTGACAGTAGTGTGGTATGGTCTGATTTTTTCTGCATAAGAAGCCAGTCCTGCGCCAGTAATCGGGCTGTCTTTGAGAAACTGCCATGTTTCATTCCAGATTGACAGGCGAATTTGTCCGGAGCGGTCTTGAAATAATAATTCTTGTTTGATGGGATTAGCCGACGGAAGGCTTACGAGGCTTACAATACTTACAAGGCTTATGAGGCAAGCGAGCCAGAGAGTTTTTTTATGGATAAAAAGTAAAAAGAGAATTCCAGCTGCCAGTCCGATGAGGGCGCCGGTTGACTTTGCAAAAAATATCGCCAGCGGAGAAATCAAAACAAAAAAAAGAGCAACAATAAATGATAAATGATAGATGATATTTTTTTGTAGTTTATATTGCGTTATTAAATAGATTGATAAGGGAATTAGTGGCGCGAGAAAAAGTCCGACGGCATTAGGGAAACCATACCAAGCAGTGACGCGAAAAGTGTTTTGATTCTGCCAAAAATCATACGGCACGAGCCAGCCGGTGAAATGTTGGTAGATGGCGAGGAGAGAAGTTAGAAGGCCGGAAAGAATTAGAGCAAATAGTAAATTATTTACAAATTTTTTAGTAATTAGTAATTTGTAATTAGTAATTAGTATAAAGAAAATGAGAATTGGCTCCACATAAAACGCTTTCCATTCGCCGAGGGCAGAGCGGAGGTTGATTGAGGTAAAGACAGAGATTGTCGCAGAGATTAGGAATAATAAAATTGCGATTGACAATAATTTATTTTGTTTGATTATAGATGATAGATGATAAATGATATTTTTGTTGAATTTTATTATCCAGATGATGATAATAATCCAAAGCATTATTTCCAGAAGTGTTGTTGGCAGAGGGCCGATTGAAAACCTGATTAAATAAGTCGGCAGAAGTAAAAAAAACAAAGCAAGAGCGAGGCGGAAGCGGTGCCAGGCAATGAAAGTGAAAAATATAAAATATAAAGTATAAAGTATCCAAAGAGGCATAATTAATTATTTTGCTTTAGGGAAATGATTTCTTTTATCGTTTCTTTGGAAATTCCTTTTACAGCCATAAGCATTAGACCGTAAGTTAGCAGGCCGATAAGCGCTAGCAGAATCACATTTAATTTAATCACAGCTATTAAGATAATTCCCATAATAATACTGGCAAAAACGATTTTTCCAAATGTTTTCATTTGCAGTTTTTCCTGCGTATAGCAACGCATGGAAAGCCAGAGCAGAATGCCGGCATAAAGCTCGGAAAAGACCGTCATCCAGGCAGCGCCGTACATGCCGAATTTTGGAATAAAAATCAAATAGCCAATTAAAGTTATAACAGCGTCAGAAATGAAAATCCACATTATTTGCTTCTGCCGGTTGATAGCCACAGCAGTGTGTCCGAACACTGCTCCCCAAAAGACTCCAAAAATAGCGATGGCAAGGATTTGCAATGCCAGGCCGGATTCAATGAATTCCTTGCCTGCCACTAAAACCATTATTTTTTCTGCTAACACAATCAAACCAACAGTGATTGGCACTGCAAAAAGCATTAAAGCGTCAAACGACTGTTGATAATATTTTTTGAATTTATCTTTTAAGCCGCGAGCCCAGTTATAGGATAGCAATGGTAGCATTACGCCCATAATCATCATGGCGATTTGCGCTAAAATATCTATTACCCGGTAAGCCGCGCCGTAAATGCCGACTTCTGCCTGCGGACGGAAGATTGAAAGCAATATCGTGTCGCCTTTCAGATAAATTACATTGAAAATAATGGAAATAGCGATTGGCCACATTTTTTTTATAATTCTTTTCCAGACTATCCAGTCAAAAGCCAATCTAGCCGGGGAATAGCGGTTAGCAAAAATCCACATCGTTAAACAATAGGCAATGCTGGAAAATGCTATTATTCCCATAATTGGCAGAAAATTAGCCTTTTGTATAATCAACAGCCATAAGCCGACTACCAGCACAATTCGTCCAACAATTTCTGACAAAGCCTGAATGTGCATTTTAAGGCGCTGTTGGTAGAAGCCAGTAAAAATCTGGTTCAGGGAAATAGCCAGAAAAGAGAGTGTGCTAAAACTAATGGCTATTTTCACTTCAGCAGGATAGGGGAAAAACAATGCAATCAAGGGCGCAATGCCGAGGAATATTATGGCTGAAACAAAACGAAAGCCCAGCAAATTTTTGAAAAGCCTTTGTTTGTCATGTTCTGGCTCGCTTAGCATTTGCGAAGTGACTGGTATTAAGCCGAAATCAATTAGAATCCCGACAAATTGCAGGAAAGTGATAACAGTTATGTACCAGCCGAATTTTTCCTGCCCTAAATAGCGGGTAAGCATTCCGATTGCCACCAGCCCCAGCAAGGTGGAGATTATTTTTCCGATTATCTGATAGATGGTATTGTGGGCAATAGCGCGTGTAGATGTCATAATGCTGTTATGTTAACATTTTTTGGCTTAAACGGCAAAAGTTGCTATAATTAAGTTCTTATGTTAAAAACAAAGTTCAAATTAGTTGTTTTATTTATTTTTTTATTCAGCTTGTTTTTGAATTGCGGTCTGGCCAGCGCCGCTGAACCGCAAATGCAGGTGCGGGATGCGTCTTACAGCGCTTACCAAATGAAAAGGTTGGTTTTAAGCAAGAAAAGCGTTTCAGGCGCTGGAGGCGATACAGTCAAAATGATTGTAGTTTATCAGAATAAGGGTTTAGAGACCTGGGGCGAATATAAATTAACAGCAGACAGCAAGCAATTTGCAGATACCAGCTGGCTTGATGAAATAACAATTGCTTCTTCGTCAGCACAGGTTTTGCCGGAAAAATTTTTACGTTTAGAATTTTATTTCCGCCTGCCGCTTAAAAAAGGCGATTATAATTTGCAGTTAAAACTGCAGATTGACCAAGGTAGGGGCTTTGAAGCATTTTCATTGCCAGTGTCAGTCATAAGCAATGCCCAGACTCTTGCAGTAAGGCTTGAAAGAGAACCAAATATTAGGGTGGGAATAGCAGCTCCGGAAAGCAATTTTTTGCAGTTCCGCTCTTATGAAGATGATTATAAAGTGTATGCTGGCAATACTTTGCTTGGCATATTGCCTGTAAGAAAATTTGCTGTGTTGAAATTCAGCGACGGCCAGTATAGTTTTTCCGGGGGCGATTTGTCGTATAATGGAAGCGATTATTTGCGTTTAGAGCCGAGTAATAATCCGCATGCGGTGTTTCATGTTCCAAATCTAATAAGCCGGGAAGCCAAATGGGTTGATCCGAATAAAAAATTCAATTATTACCGCGGAGCTTTGGAATACCGACAGGGAACGATTGATAAAAAAATGTACATAGTCAATGATTTATTATTAGAAGACTATGTAAGAGGAATGGCAGAAAACAGCCGTTCAGCGCCTTTGGAATTTGTAAAAGCGAATTTAGTCGCCGCGCGCACTTACGCTTATTTCAGCAAGAGCAAGTATCCTTTTTTTGACGTTTTGGGCAATACTTTTGACCAACTTTATCTTGGGTATGAAGCTGAAGAAGAACTGCCAAATGTCATTGCAGGGGCTGAAGCCACAAGAGGAATGATGGTAACCTATGATAATGTCATTATTACCACTCCTTATTTTGGCAACAGTTCTGGTTGGACTAAGAGTTGGAAGAGTGTTTGGGGCGGGGCTAATAAGCCATGGCTTGTGCCGGTTCGGTGTAACTATGACACAGGTAAGAGGCAAAATGGCCATGGGGTGGGTATGAGCCAGCTTGATGCTTATAACCGTGCTAAAGAAGAGAGGCTTGATTATGAGGAATTATTAAAGTATTATTATACAGGGACTGAAGTTGAAAGGATTTATGAATAAAAATTTTTAATTTTTTCTAAACCTCCAGATTTCCCTTGCCAGACGTTGTTTTGGGCGGTGGTAAAGGAGATTCAGCTGTTTATCAAAGGGCAGGATTTCAAATCCTGTTTTTTTAATTTCTTCTGTGCAGTTTACGCAGATACAGTCATCATTATGCATAAATCTTGGAATAATAAAAACAGCTACCCCGTTTGGTTTGAGTATTTTATGAAAAGATTTAAAAGAATTAATGTACAATTGAGAAAGCTCTTGCGTTTGTTTTTGCAAATATTGCTTTGATTCATTTCCATGAAGAGGTTTGCCGAGATGCGGTTCGGTGATGATGGCGTCGATGCTGCCGGGTTTGATTTTGGTATCAAGGTTTTGCGCGTCTGCGTTGTAAAGCTTATAGCTTATAGCTTGTAGCTTATAGGTTTGAACTATCCAGTCTATATTTTGTTTTGTGTTTTCAACTGCCTGGGGAGAAATATCACTGCCGATTAAATTTTTGTATCCCATGGCCATTGCTTCAGTCAGAATAGTTCCTGAACCGCAGAATGGGTCTAATATCACAATGTGTTGCAGAGACGTTGTATGCAACGTCTCTACCGATAAATTAATCATTATTTTTGCCAGTTTTGGCGGAAGCATGCCGCTTTTGTCATCGCTTCTCGGCCGGCCATAATCCCGTTCGCTTAACTCTTCAATCGGTTGGATCGCGACTGTAGCGAATATTCCGCCATCAATAATTGTTAAATCGGTTTTTTCCCCAATCAGATTATTATGCAAAATCGTTGCTGTATTTTTCGGTTCAATATAGCGCGCGCTTCGCCCCGCGTTTTTTAATGTCTTTTTAACTTCAATAGCCAGCTTGGGATCATTAAGAGAAAATTCAATCTTGCCATTTTGATTATTTTCTTGTAAATATTTCGTAATTTCGTATTTTTCGTATTTCGTATCTTTGGCGATTTTTATTGTGCCGCCAAGTTGTCTGATTATTTCCTCGGCGTTGATTTCCTCATCAAAATCAACGAGCAGGTATTGGTTATTTTTTTGTTTTTCCCTCGGCTTCGCTCGGGACGAGCTTGTTTTAATGTTTTTATGCTGAAAAACCGCCTTGATTTCGGCGGCGGAGATTTCCGGCTGATGCCCTAATAAAAATGAGTAAATCATATCAGCGCTTGGTAGAGGTAGCGGATATTGCATTAAAGGGATCCCGTTTTAATTCCAAAGCAGGAGGGTTGTTTTTTTCATCCCATAATTTTTTTACTTTTTCAAACAAGTCAAAATCAATAATTTCCACTGAAGAAAGGTTGCTGTTTTGCATTATGAGTTGTTCGGCTGTGCCGACCGTATTGTAAATGTTTTTATAAAGAAAAAAGCCGATCAGCAGGGCGAATATGGACAATAAACAAAGAACAGCCCAGCCGAGTATTTTTAATCTGGTGAAAAGCTGGTCTTCGGGCGCTTGGTAAGTTTGACGTTTATTGATTTTCCACATAGACAACAGCGTCAAAACGCATAGTAACAGGGCTTTTTTCATTTCCAGTTCTGCCTTTGCGTTTTTCAATGGATAGATTATTTATAATTATATAATACGGCAGTTTTTCCAGGTCTCTTAAAAAATTCAGGTGGTCTAGCATGAGTCCATTATTCAGAAATGACAGCTGATAATAGACTGGCAGGATGTTTTTTTCTTTTACAGTTATTAGATTTATACTCAGATTTTGTTCTATGTGATGCTTGCCAGCAATCTGTTCCAGTTCAGTTATTAAAATCAGCTCGCTGCCCAGCTTGAGAAAGCTTTGTTTAAACTGCGAAGCAGTTTGTTTTAAATTGCTAAGCTCGTTGAGCGATCTTTTCAGTTTTTTTGCCTGTTGATAACGGTCCTCAATCTGCAACTGTATGCTGTTTATGTCTTTTTTTAATTTTACAATGTAATTTATTGACGGAATTATTATAAAGCCTGCTATGACAAGCAAAATCAGCATAATACCCATATTAGAAAGAAGAATTTTTTGTTTGAGCGATAAGACGGGCATATTATTTTAAATTCAGAGAGAGTGAAAACGTAACTTCGGTTTTTTCTGTGAGCTGTGCCGGCGGTATATCCATAGTTTGGAATACTTCCAGCTTATTTAGCGAATCTTTAAAATTCAACAAGTCCTCGCGCGTGGCCGCCACGCCGCCCAAGATTATTTTTTTATTTGCGCTATCAACAACAAGGCTGTTAAGAGTCGTTTTTTCAGGCATTACATCAACAATATTTTTTATGATCGCAGTCCAAGGTATAAATTCATTTTGAATTTTGGAAATTTTTTCCAACGTGGCATTTATTTCCCTTATTTCTTTGTTTGTGCTGGAATAGCGGTTGCCGGATGCAACTACTTGCGCGATTATTTTATTGAAATAATCCTCTAATAACAATTGTCCGCCCATTAGAATCGTTCCGCTGAAAGAAAGAAAAATCAAGACTATTTCCAATGTAGTTTTTATAAATTGAAAACTTGTCATTCTTTTAAGATTTTTGCATTTGTCCGGCGATAGCAGGTTTAAGTGGTGCGGAATCATAAAAAGGTTAAAAATCAAATAGAATCGTAAGAAATAAATGGATTATCTGCTGCTTTCAATGCCAATCCTATGGCAGTGGCATAGCTTAATGATTCGCTGTCAGTCATATTTATGGATTTGCGGTGTTGAAGATTCTTCCAAGGATGCCCCGGCCTCGCAAGAATTTTTAATTTAAATGATATAATTTTATCTAAACGGTTTAGATTAGATCCGCCTCCGCACATAATTATCCGTGTAATGCGGTTAGCTTGGGGGAAATGCGAATAATAGAATTCAACAGCTTCCTTAATATATTTTATCAGTTGTTTAGAATGTTCAGAAATTATTCCCCAGGCTTTTTTATTTTGATTTTGATATCCGAGCCCCTGCTTTATTTTTATTTTTTCAGCTTCTTCCATAGAAATATGCAATTGTTGCGACAGCGCAGTAGTAAGGATTTCGCCTGAAAAATGCAGGGAAGTGCTGAATTGGACAATATCGTGGTCATAGACTATCAAGCCTGAATGTGTGGCGCCCAGATTGAGCACTGCTCTTGCTTCTTCGCCGTATTCTTTCATAGCAGTAATCATTGCGCGCATTATGGCCAAAGCTTCTATTTCCAGCGCAATTACGCCTAATCCCAAACTTTCTAAAAGATAAGTATAATTGTCAGCTATTGACTTTGATGCGGCTCCGATTAATATTCTGGTCTTTTGTTCACCGGATTTTGCATCAGGCATAATCTGCCAGCGAATGTAATAATTGTCATTATCTTCAAATGGTATGTGTTTTTTTGCCAAGGCGCGGATGTCTTCCTCAAATAATTTTTCAGTCGGTATATTTGTGTGCACTAATTTAATAAATGTCTGTGATTCAGGCAGCGCTGCCACTACCCACGGGCTGGTTATGGGTTTATTATATCTATTTCCCTGCAAAAGATGTTGTATGCGGCGTCTGACTTCTTCGGGTTTAAGGAGTTCTCCGTTTACAATTAGGCCCGGCGGCAGATTAATGCTTCTGGCTGTGGCAAGTGAATAAACAGGCTTCCTGCGCAAAAATGACTGATTGTGAAGCTGAACCAGTTTTACAGACAGATCGCTGATATCAAGGCCAAATGCATTTGGAAAGGGATTATTGAACATATCAAAAACTTTGTACCAGAGTATACATCGGCATAATCACAGCCACTGCCATTCCAGCCACAGCCAGGCCGAGGGCAAGGATAATGACCGGTTCTATGATAGTGGCGAAATTTTTCATTGTTTTGTCAACTTCTGTACCATAAAAATTTGCCAGTTCAATCAGTAACTGGTCGATTTCTCCAGAACGTTCCCCAACCATTACCATTTCTGTCACCATTGGCGGAAAGAGCTTGTGGTGTTGTCCGAGTATTTCAGAAAGCGGAGCGCCAGTTTTGATTTTTTCCGCTGCCTCGCGCAGCGCTTCCTGATATAATACATTTCCGCAAGTGTCTGCTGTGATTTGTGTGGCGTCCACAATAGGAATAGTGCTTTTTAGCAATGATGAAAGAGTGAGCGAGAAGCGGGCCAGATTCACTTTTTTGATTACTGCTCCGATTATTGGCATGCGCAAATTGGCGGCATGCACGAATTTTTTGAAATTCGGTAATTTTTTTAGCGAGATTATGAATGCAACAATCAAAGCAGTAGTGATGAACAATATGATCATGAAATTAATCGGGTTGCTCATGAAATTTGTTATGGCTATAAGAATACGTGTTGATAATGGAAGTTCGGCATTAAACTCTTCAAACAAAGTCATTAATTTGGGCAACACCACAGTAACCATCATTATGCCTATGCCTCCCATTGCCACAATAATAACCGCTGGATAAATCATTGCGCCCCTGATGGTTGATGACAGCTCTTGGCTTTTTTGCATCTGTACAACTACCTGCTCAAGCGATTCTTCAAGCTTGCCGGCGATTTCACCCGCAGCTATCATCTTTACATAAATGCTCGGGAATGCGTCAGGATGTTCAGCCAGCACATCGCTCAGCTGTTTGCCTTTTTCCACGCCCATTTTTATTTCCATTATTATTTTACGCAGTTTTTTGTTTTCTATTTCCCTGCTTAATACATCCAGAGATTCTACCAGAGACAAGCCCGCGTGTATCATTGTTTTTAAATGCTCTATAAAGAATATTTTTTGCATGAAAGGAATGCGGGTAAGGTATTTAGCCGCTAATTCATTGAGTTTTTTTTCAATGGCTGACAGCTTTTTAGCATCGGCCATAATAAACAGCTATTTTTATTATTCTTTAGTAACTCGCAGCACCTCTTCAATGCTGGTGATGCCCTGTTTTGCTTTAATTAAGCCGTCTTCCATCATTGTCAGCATTCCGTGAGCGCGCGCGTATTCTTTTATGACGTCAGCATTGGCCCGTTCATTTATTTTCTGTGTGATTTCACGGTCAATTTCTAATACCTCGTAAATTCCCATTCTTCCCTTATAACCGCTGTTATTGCACCTTCGGCAGCCTTCGCCGCGGTAAAAAGCCATTGTTTCCAACGATGCTTCTTTGCCGGATAATTTAACTTCTTGCGATGAAAACAAATCTTTAACTTTTTTAATATCAAAAACTTTTGTTAATTCTGTTATTTCGGCTTTTTCTAATTTATATTCTTTTTTGCAGTGTTCGCAGATTTTTCTCACCAGCCTTTGGGCAATAATAATATTGGCGGTAAAAGCCACCAAAAATGGGGGAACACCCATGTCAGTTAGGCGGGGCAGAGTTGTCGGCGCGTCATTAGTATGTAAAGTGGATAATACTAAATGCCCGGTCATGGCCGCGTGAATGGCAATTTCAGCGGTTTCCTGGTCGCGAATTTCTCCAACCATGATAATATTCGGGTCCTGGCGGAGGAAAGAGCGCAGTCCTGAAGCAAATGTAAATCCAGCCTGCGGATTAATCTGACTTTGGTTGATTCCTTTGACATGGTATTCAATAGGGTCTTCAATAGTTGTTATATTGACGCTGGGCTTATTGAGTATGCCGAGTATTGAATAAAGAGTAGTGGTTTTTCCCGACCCAGTCGGGCCTGTGACAAGAATCATGCCATGCGGTTTTTTAATCGCTTCTTCCACCAATTTTTTCGGTTTAGGAAGAAAGCCGAGCTGGTCTAGGCTTAATGGCTTTTGGCCTTCATGCAATATGCGCATGACGACTTTTTCTCCGTCATAAACAGGGATTATTGAAACGCGGAACGACAGCCTTTCATCTTGGATTTGGATTTTAAATCGGCCGTCCTGCGGTTTCATGTGCTCATCAATTTTTAGATTTGCCATTACTTTAACTCTAGCTACGATTCCGCTTTTGACCGACTTGGGCAGTGTCATTACCGTTTTTAGAATTCCATCAATGCGATAGCGGACAACTATTTCTTTTTCCATTGGCTCAATATGTATATCTGATGAGCCTTCATACACGGCATGTTCCAGTATGCTATTTACAATATTTATAATCGGCGCTTCTTCAGCAGCTTTTTTTAAATCGCTTTCAGCCATTTCCTGCCCTTCAGTTAGCTGTTGAATTGAAACTTCGCTTTCTAGGTCAGCATGGTACCTATGCACCGCTTCTTTTATATCGCTTGGCGTGGTCAGAAATACTTTTGGAATCAATCCGGTTTTGCGGTGCAGGAATTCAATAGTCTGTATATCCTGCGGATCAAGCATTGCGATTGATATTTCTGTTTTTGTCTTGTCAAAAGCCACTACCTGGTGGGTTTGGGCCATCATTGCCGGAACAAGGTTAAGCACTTCTTTTTTTATGTCAATTCCTTTCAATGAAATTAATTGCAGGTTTAATTTTTCCGCAGCCTTGGTGTACAGTTCAAGCTCATCAATAACTCCTTCGTCAATCAGCAGCTGCTCCATGTCTTTATTTAATTTTTTGCTTTTTTCAGCGTATTTTTTTAATTCCGCGGCTGGTATCTTGAAGCTCTCATGGATTATTTGTTCAAAAATTTTTGTAGGTAGCATAAATTAATTGGTAAATAAAATTAGTTGTATTATAGCATAATTCATCCTTTTGACAAAATCGTCAAAATGTGCTATAATATTTTATTAGTTCTTTTTATATTCCTGGCTTTCTTTTTGCTTGTCATTCCCGCGTAGGCGGGAATCCAGTCTGTTAGATTCCTGCTTTCGCAGGAATGACGGATAGCAGGCAGAAAGAAGGCTGGGAAAATACAGTTTTCCTCTTTGCCGTGTTGGCGAGGAGAATGCTTTCTCATATAAGAGGAGGCGAAGGAGAAAGGGTATGGATACCCTTCGTTCAGTAGCTCATTTGCAGAAGGAACTCGGAGATGACCTGTTCAACATACTGGTCAGCTCTGATAACACTGCGGCCGTTCGCGAGTTCGCGAAAACGTTGGCCAAGGACGCTCTCCCCACCACCATGACTGTTGGCGGTCGCACCTACGACCTGCTCGGCTTCCTTCAGGGAGACGAGAAGTCCGTGGTCGGCCCTAAAATGGTCGAGCGGGCGAAGGATATGCAGGCGAACCTCGGTGAAGAGGACGGCCAGCATATCCTGAAGCACCAGGACGAAATCCCTGTCGAGTTGCAGGGAAAGGTCGTGTTCGTGTTCACGGACTGGCGGCGCCCTGAGTATCCCGAGTTCGTTGCCTATATCAACTGGAACGGCGATCGCTGGGTTCAGCACTGGCTCTGGCTTGCCCTCGACTACTGGTACGGCAATGGTCGCGTTCTCCGCCGCAAGTAGGAAACTTGTTGCCTTGTGTCCTTGGACACTTGGCAATTTCGGCACTTTTTTTTCTCCTCCTTTCCCCTTCTCATCTTCCTCGTTCTTTTTCCACCTATGCCCCCGTACGTTCGCGTCCGGGGGTCCTTCATTTTTATGCCACGGCATACTTGATTTTTTGTTAGTATTGTGTTATAATTAAACCGTAAACTCATAAAAATATGCGCTTCCGCCAATCATTGTTTTGGGATACTGACCCAAAGAAAATTGACAAAAAAAAGCACGCCAAATACATTATTGAGCGGATTTTAGATTTTGGCACTGATGAGGAAGTGCGGTGGATGAACCGAGAGTATTCTGTTCGTTTAATTAAAAATGTAGTGGACAATTCACGGGTTTTGCATGATAAATCAAGAAATTTATGGCAATTGGTATACAATTAAAAAATTCAGCATTGCGTTTTGATGTTTTGCCGCGCGCCACGACCGCTTTCAGATTTTTGGAGGCCATCACCAGTCCCA
>CAZHEJ010000003.1:14824-39752 GCA_964531615.1 uncultured Gammaproteobacteria bacterium
GACCGAGGCGTTTTTAGAAATGAGCAAAATGCCGTTTTTTCAAAAAAATGGCTGGTATTTGGCAGGTGGAACAGCTCTTGCTTTGCAGGCCGGCCATCGAAGCTCTGTTGATTTGGATTTTTTTACCGTAAAAGAAAGTTTCAAAGAACTGGAAGTTGAACGAACTTTGCAAAATACCGGCAAATGGCAGACGACCTATCGCGAGCAGGGGACGATTTACGGATTGTTTGGTGGAGCGAAAGTAAGTTTGATTGCTTATCCGTTTTTTCAGCCCAAAAAAGAAAAGGCGCGTTTTGGCGCGATTAGCATTTTACTGCCGGCTGATATCGCCTCTATGAAGATAGTGGCGATTAGCCAGCGCGGACGCAAGCGGGATTTTTTTGATTTGTACTGGTATTGCCAAAATTGCGAATCATTATATGAGGTAGTTTTGCGCGCTGTGAACCAATATCCGGGACAAGACAAAAATATCAATCACATAATTAAGAGTTTGTCCTACTTTAAAGATGCGGAAGACGATCCAGAGCCGAAATTGTTTTTTAAAGCCAGCTGGACAGGGGTTAAGAAATTTTTCAGAGAGCAGGCCAAAAATCTAATAAAAGAATTTAAACTGATTGTTTAGATTTTGATAAGATTGCTTATAAAAGAGCTAAGTTTAAATTAGCTTTTTTTATACCACGGCATTTGACAGCTAAACGAGTTTTTGTTATCATAGGCGCAAATATCAGAATTAAATAGTTTTACCATTTATGCCATCTTACGAATTATTGTTTATTTTGCCCGGCACTTTAGCGGAAAATGAGGTGAACCCTCTGGTTGCCAAAGTCAAAGACTTAATTGAAAATAACGGCGGACAGGGACTGTCAGTTGATACACAGGACAAGCGCCGGCTGGCTTATCCAATTAAACAAATCAGATACGGGTATTTTCAGCTTGCTTATTTCAAAGCTGAAACAGAGGCAATCAAAACCATTGAGCAGAAATTGGCCATGGTTCCTGAATTGTTGCGCTTTTTCTTTAAAAAGCATAATCCAAACAGCAAAGCAGAGAAAAAAATTAACTTCTTGCAAACTTTTGGTTCAGAAGACTACAAAAAGCCCGCTGAATTTTTTGCTAAGCCGCAACCCGCAGCCAGTGACATATTGGCTGCAGAAGTCAATCAAATCAGCGCGGAAAGCATAGCGCCTGTGAAAAAAGAGAAAAAGAAAGTCAATCTGGATGATATTGATAAGAAGCTGGATGAAATTTTAGATATGGATTTGGATAAAGTATAAATTTTTTAATTCTTAATTTTATTTTTATGGACCTTAATCGCGCTACAATTCTCGGCCGATTAACCCGCGACCCGGAAGTGCGCACTACGCCGAATGGCAGAAGCGTGGCTACGGTGTCTGTTGCCACTAATCGTGTTTGGGTTAATACGGGAACCGGCGCCAAAGAAGAAAGGCCGGAATTCCACAATTGCGTGCTTTGGGGCAGACTGGCTGAAATCGCAGGGCAGTATTTAAGCAAAGGCCGCAGAATTTATTTTGAAGGCCGTTTGGAAACTCGCGACTGGACAGGCCAAGACGGGGTAAAGCGCTACCGCACTGAAATTATTGTTGATAATATGATTATGCTTGATGGCCCGCGAAATACAGGCGCAGCGCCAGCCGCGCGCGGGAGCGATGAAGCGCCACCCTCGCCTGCAGCATCAGATTTAGTTGAAGAAGAAATTAAAGTAGAAGATATTCCATTTTAGTTATGTTAATTACGCAGAATAAAGACTTAATTAAACAGTGCCATTATTGCGTAAATAGGGGGTCAGAAGTTGATTACAAGGATGTGCAGGTTTTGCGCAAGTTTATTTCTTCGCATTTCAAAATTGCTCCGAGGCGCAGAAGCGGGTTGTGCGCGTTTCATCAGAGGAAAGTGGCCAAAGCTATCAAACAGGCTCGCATTGCCAGTTTGCTTGGTTTTATTCCCAAGTGATGCTGTGGATAATTATCCACTTTCAATATTTGACAAACAATAGGCATTAGTGTATTATTAACCCACTTCATTTCATCTCTTAAAAAACAGCTAAAATTAGCTATTTTGTGCGCTTGAGGGTCTTCTGAATTTCTACGTGTCTGATCCGCCGTATTTCCCTGGCGTAATCGTGCTCCTGAATTCCTTATCAGGGTTTGGGGGCACATGCTCAGACCACATGCCTCAAGAAATGAAAAACAATTAAGCAAAAAGCGAATCAGTCTGCCAGAGCAGAGTGGTTTTTTGTATTCGCAAAATTAATAATTTTCATTTATTATGCCAACTTATAAACGTCAGCCTTTGAAAATAAAAGAACGTTGTTTTTTTACTGACAACCGGGATGCTCTGCCCCTGCCAGATTTGATTGAAGCGCAGAAAACTTCATACAACTGGTTCCTTAAAGAAGGAATTAAAGAGTTGTTTGATGAAATTTCACCGATTACTGATTTTACCGGCAGGGATTTGGAATTATATTTTGAGGATTATTACATTGACGAGCCGAAATTTGATGAAGTTGCCTGCCGGCAGAAGAATATCACTTACGAAGCGCCTTTAAGAGTAAACGCAAAATTAGTAAACAGCCGCACTGGCAAAAGCGATAAGCAGGAAATTTATCTAGGCGATGTGCCTGTGATGACCAATCGCGGAACTTTTGTGGTCAATGGCATTGAGCGCTGTGTTGTTTCCCAGCTGATCAGGAGCGCAGGGGCGTTTTTTACCGCTGAAAATGTGCGCGGCCGCCGTTTTTACGGTGCAAAAATGATTCCCAACCGCGGCGCTTGGATTGAAATTGAAACAGACCAAAACAATGTTTTGTGGATTAAAGTTGACCGGAAGCGAAAAGTCGCGGCCACTTCTTTGTTGCGGGCTTTTGGGCTAAGCAGTGATGAAGAAATAATAAATGCTTTCAAAGACGTTAATAATCATCCGAGCATTGATTATATTGAAGCTACTATAAAAAAGGATTTAGCGAAAGATGAAAACGACGGGCTGATTGAGGTATATCGTCGCATTCGTCCGGGAGATTTGGCCACAGCAGACAATGCCAAAAGTTTGATCCACGCCATGTTTTTTAATTTTGACCGCTATGATCTCGGGAGGGTCGGCGTTTATAAATTTAACACTAAATTTGAATTAGGGTTGAAAGAAGCCAGCTATGATTCAAAAGAACAGCGCGTTCTGTCTCTTCAGAAATTATTATTAGTATTAAAAGAAGTTGTAAGATTAAATGTAAAACAGGAAGAGCCTGATGATATAGACCATTTAGGCAATAGGCGCATACGTGCAATAGGCGAATTGGTTCAGAACCGCTTCAGAGTCGGTTTGGCGAGAATGGAGCGCATAATCAAGGACCGCATGAGCACTTATGAGCTGGAAAGCGTAAGCCCTAATAAACTTATAAATGCGAGGCCTGTGATTGCGTCTATTCACGAATTTTTTATGAGTTCCCAGCTTTCACAGTTCATGGACCAAATAAATCCTTTGGCAGAACTTGAGCATAAGCGCCGTGTAAGCGCTTTGGGCCCAGGCGGATTATCCCGCGACCGCGCAGGTTTTGAGGTGCGCGATGTGCATACTACCCACTATGGCCGCATTTGTCCGATTGCAACTCCAGAAGGCCCGAATATTGGTTTGGTTGGCCATTTGTCAAGCTTTGCAAAAGTAAATGAATTTGGATTTTTAGAAACTCCTTACCGCAAAGTTTCACATGATGCCAAAAATAAACCGCGGGTAACCAGCGAAATTGTCTATTTGAATTCTTTTCAAGAAGAAAGAGCAGTTACTGTAAGCGCTACAACGTTGATTGACAAGGATGGATTTATAATCGGCGATAGAGTTCCAGCCCGCGTCAAAGGAGAGCCGGCGGTAATTGAAGTTGAAGAAGTTGACTATATGGATGTGGCATCCAACCAAATTTTAAGCATTGCCACAAGCCTAATTCCATTTTTGGAGCATGATGACGCCACCCGCGCTTTGATGGGTTCAAACATGCAGCGCCAGGCAGTGCCGTGCATTAAGCCCGACGCTCCATTGGTTGGAACCGGCATAGAAAAAAAAGCGGCTGAAAACAGCGGGCATGTGGCTTTGGCTGAAAGCGACGGCGAAATTACTTATTTGGATGCATCCCGCATAGAATTGACTGCAAAAAAAGGAGAAGTGAAGACTTATAACCTTAATAAATTTGTCCGTTCCAATGCTTCCAGCTGCATTGACCAGAAGCCGATTGTTTCTTTGGGCGATAAAGTTAAAAAAGGCCAGCCATTATGCGACGGGCCTTCAACTGATGACGGCGAACTTGCGCTTGGACAGAATGTTTTAGTTGCCTATATGGTCTGGGACGGATTCAATTATGAAGATGCTGTAATAATTTCAGAGCGCTTAGTGCAGAAAGATAATTATACTTCCATTCATATTGAAGATTATACAATTGATGTCCGCGAGACAAAGCTTGGGCCAGAAGTGGTGACTGCTGACATTCCAAATGTGAGCGAAGAAAAATTAAAAAATCTTGATTCAGAAGGAATTGTGAGAATCGGGGCTGAAGTGCAGTCAGGCGATATTTTAGTTGGAAAAATTACTCCCAAAGGCGAGACAGAGCTTTCCCCGGAAGAAAGACTGCTGCGCGCAATTTTCGGTGAAAAAGCGCGCGATGTGCGCGATTCATCCCTGTATCTTGAACACGGCGAGCATGGCAAAGTGATTGATATAAAAATTTTTTCAGCTGAAAATGGAGATAAATTACAGCCGGGTGTTACAAAACAGGTGCAAATAACAGTTGCTGATTTGCGTAAAATACAAGTAGGCGACAAAATGGCCGGACGGCACGGCAACAAGGGCGTTATTTCCCGCGTTGTTCCAGTTGCTGACATGCCGTTTTTGGCTGACGGCACGCCAGTGGATATAATTCTTTCGCCATTGGGCGTTATTTCCCGCATGAATCTCGGCCAGCTTTTGGAAACACATCTTGGATTGGCAGCTAATGCTCTTGGGTATAAAGTTGCGACCCCCGCATTGAACGGCGTTACAGAAGTGCAAATCAAATCAGAATTGGAAAAAGCCGGCTTTCCTGCTAATGGCCAAATGCAATTATGCGATGGCAGGACAGGCGAGCCGTTTGACCATAAAACCACAGTCGGCTATTCCTACATGCTCAAATTAAATCACATGGTTGAAGATAAAATACATCAGCGCTCAATCGGGCCTTACTCATTGATTACCCAGCAGCCATTGGGCGGAAAAGCGCAGTTCGGCGGACAACGTTTTGGAGAAATGGAGGTCTGGGCGCTTGAAGCTTACGGCGCTGCCCATACCTTGCAGGAAATTTTGACAATCAAATCTGATGATGTGCCAGGCCGTTCCAAGGCTTATGAAGCAATTATCAAAGGGGAAAAAATAACGCGAGTTAATCTTCCGGAATCATTTAATGTTTTAGTCAGGGAATTAAAAGGCCTGTCGTTGGATGTTGAACTGCTGAAAAAAGGCGCAGGCAGTGATTATCACAAAGTGTCTGAAGCTGAAATGGAAAAAGGAAGCAATACTTTTACTGGAATTCAGGAAAGCAAGTCTAGATAAGCATAATCCATAATAAATTAATTTTACAAATATGACTTACGACGCTTTACATTCAATGGACTTTGATGCTTTGCGTTTGAGAGTCGCTTCCCCGGAAGTAATTAAAAACTGGTCCTACGGGGAAGTCAACAAGCCCGAGACTATTAATTACCGCACGCAAAAGCCCGAAAAGGGCGGATTGTTTGCCGAGGAAATTTTCGGGCCGACCAAGGACTGGGAATGCTATTGCGGAAAATACAAGAAAATTCGCTATAAAGGAATCGTCTGCGACAAATGCGGCGTGGAAGTTACGCATTCATTAGTGCGCCGTCAGAGAATGGGCCACATTGAATTATCCGCTTCAGTATCGCATATTTGGTTTTTGCGTTCCATCCCTTCAAAAATCGGCTTGGTGCTTGATATGTCTATTCAGGCTTTGGAAAAAGTTATTTATTTTGCTTCTTTCATAATCATACGTGTTGATGAGGAAGCTAAAAAACAGACGCACGAGCTTTTGAGGCAGGAGTATAAAAGCAAGAAAAAGCAGATTGTAAATGAATTTGAAAAAAAGATTGAGCAGGCGAATAACAACAAGCAAAGCCGTAATGTTTTGGAAGAGCTGGCTAAAGAGCGCGACCGCAAATTTCAGGCATTAGAAGAGGATTTTTTGCAGGCAGAGAATGATTTGAAAGATATTCAGATAATGAAAATAATTTCTGAAAATCATTATCAGGAATTGGCTTTGCGCTACGGCCATTTGTTTGACGCGGAAATCGGCGCTGAAGCCGTCCGCCATCTTTTGGAAAAACTTAATCTGCAGCAGACGATTACAAATCTTGAAGCAGGCATTATCAAATCCAAGGGCGCGAAAAGGGACCGTTTGGTGCGCAGAGTGAAGCTTTTGAAGAGTTTGCGCCAAAATGCCATCCGCCCTGAATGGATGGTTTTAACTACTATTCCAGTAGTGCCGCCGGATTTGCGCCCAATGGTTGCTTTAGACGGGGGCAGATTTGCCACCTCTGATTTAAATGATTTATACAGGCGCGTGATTAACCGCAACAACCGCTTGCGCCGTTTGCTTGAACTCAATGCCCCGGAAGTCATTTGCCGCAATGAAAAAAGAATGTTGCAGGAGGCGGTTGACGCCTTAATTGACAATAATGCGCGCGCGGCTAAAACAGTTACAGCATCCACTGGCCAAAAGCGCCAGCTCCGCTCTTTGGCGGATATTTTGAAAGGCAAACAGGGCCGTTTTCGCCAAAATCTTTTGGGAAAGCGCGTTGATTATTCAGGCCGTTCAGTAATAGTAGTCGGCCCGAAATTGAAAATAGACCAGTGCGGCATTCCTAAGCGCATGGCTTTGGAATTATTCAAGCCGTTTGTGATGTCAGAAATCATAAAGAGGGAACTTGCTCACAATGTAAGAAGCGCCAGCAGGTTTATTGAAAGCAATGCGCCGGAAGTTTGGGATATTTTAGAAGAATTAATCGGCGGAACCAGGGTGTTGTTGAATCGCGCTCCGACCCTGCACCGCCTGGGCATACAGGCTTTCCGCCCCCAACTGGTTGAAGGCAAGGCCATCCGCCTGCATCCGTTAGTCTGCCCGGCATTTAATGCTGACTTTGACGGCGACCAAATGGCTGTTCATCTGCCATTGACAGAAGAAGCAAAATGGGAAGCAGAGCATTTGATGGCTTCAGAAAAAAATCTGCTTAAACCGGCGACAGGTTCGCCAGTCATTACTCCGCAGCAGGACATTGCTTTGGGTTGCTATTATCTCACAAAATACAATGAAACCGACAAGGGAGAAATAAAGAAATTTTTTTCTAACATCAAAGAAGCAAAGCAGGCTTATCAAATGCGCAGGATTTTCCTCAAGGAAAGAATCAAAGTGCGTTTTGATAATCTTAGCAAATTTCCTGAAGGGCAGAATCCGATTATTGAAACTTCCATTGGCAGAATATTTTTTAATGAAATACTTCCAGAAAAGCTTCAATATTACAATGAAACAATTACCAAAAAACATCTTGGCAATATTATTCAGTTAATGCTGGAATTTTATGGCCAGCAGGAAACCGCTCGCATTGTTGATAAGCTGAAAGATTTGGGCTTCAAGTATGTTACAAAATCAGGTTTTTCATTGGGAATGGAAGATTTTGGATATATTGAAGAGAAAAAGATGCTTTTGGAAAAAGGCGACCAAGATATCCAGATGGTAAGCGGACAATATCAGGAAGGACTGCTTACAGACAGCGAGCGCCATGCCAAAGTATTGGAGATCTGGACAGAGGTTAAAGATAAAATTGTTTCTTACAACAAAAAAGCCCTGGATAAGGATGGCCCGGTTTTTGCCATGATTGATTCCGGAGCGCGCGGAGCCTGGGGCCAATTAGGCCAGGTTATCGGCATGAAGGGTCTGGTGGCTTCTCCATCAGGCGAAATTATTGAACTGCCTGTCAAAGGCAACTTTAAAGAAGGTTTTGGTGTTTTGGAATTTTTTATCTCATCCCATGGCACGCGCAAGGGCTTGTCTGACACTGCTTTGCGCACTGCAAATGCCGGCTATTTAACCCGCCGTTTGGTTGATGTGGCCCAGGATGTGGTAGTGCTTAGTGAGGATTGCGGGGATAATGAAGGCGAAGTATTCACTAAAAGACAGTCTGAAGAAATGGGCGAAAAATTATCAGAACGGGTGCAGGGCAGATTTGTTTTAGCTGATATCAAGGCTGGAAATAAAATTATTCTTAAAAAGGGCGAGATGGTCAATGAAGAAGTTGCCAGAGCAATTGAAAAAAACCAAATAGAAGAAGTGCACGTGCGTTCGGTTTTGAAATGCAGACTGCCAAAAGGCGTTTGCCAAAAATGCTACGGCTATGATCTCGGCCATAACCACCTGGTGGAAAAAGGAACATCAGTCGGCATTATTGCCGCCCAGTCAATCGGCGAGCCCGGCACCCAGCTTACCATGCGCACTTTCCATCTCGGAGGCATTGCCGGAGGCGGAGACATCACTCAAGGTCTGCCGCGCGTTGAGGAACTGTTTGAAGCGCGCAATCCAAAGCGCCAGGCTGTTCTTTCTGAAGTGGCCGGAACAGTGGAAATTGAAGATGCAGACGGGAAAGTAATTACAGGCCCGACTGGCAGGAAGATTTTTGAAGGACGCCGCGGTCAGAAGATAATCAAGATTCATTTTGAAGGAATGGACGAGATTAAAATTAAAATCAGCCATGAAGATGAAGTGCAAGCCAACGACGGCGATAAGGTAAAGAAAGATGATGTGCTTTTAGTGCGCGGTTCTTCCGGCGAAGAAGTAAAAGCGAAATACAGTGGCGTAATTTCGTGTTTAGATAAACAGCTAATTTTAACTTTTGAAGGCCAGAATACCAAGGAATATATTGTGCCAATCGGCTATAAATTGTGGGTAAAAGACGGCGATAAAATTGAAAAAGGCCAGCAATTAACTGAAGGAGCGGTAAATTTGCAGGAATTATACGAACTAAAAGGCCGACAATCAGTCCAAAGGTATCTGCTTACGGAAATCAAAGCGATTTATGCTTTGCAGGGCCAGAGATTGAATGACAAGCATGTGGAAATTATCATTAAACAGTTATTCTCACGCATTTATATTGAAGACCCGGGCGAGACTGACATGCTTCCGGGCGAGATTGTGGAAAAATCACAAATTATTGCGGCCAACGAGCAGGCGAAGCAAAACAAAAAGAAAGAGGCGGTTGGACGGGAACTTTTCCTCGGCATTAGCAAGGTTTCGCTTTCCACGCAGAGCTTTTTGTCCGCAGCGTCGTTTCAAGAGACAGCCCGCGTATTAATTAATGCCGCTATTACCGGGAAAGTGGATTATCTGAATGGCTTGAAGGAAAATGTCATTATCGGCCGTTTGATTCCAGCTGGAACAGGGTTTCAGGAATAATTACGGATTACGGATAATCCGGATTTACGGATAAAATAAATCCGCCACGTGACGAAGTTTTACGGGGCGGATTTAAATTTCTGTGTCTGGGTCGGGCAGTAAGCCGAGTTTTTTTTCTTTTTCAAGGGCTATATTATGTGCTGTCCAATACGGCTTGCCTTTTTTCATCTCCTTGAATTCGGTTATTTCATGAACAGTGGTGCTGTCAAAATATTCTTTTGATACTTTCTGGTTCTTTTTAATATTGTTGCAATTGCATTTATTCCATTTGGTTTCGCTGTAATGGTGCGTGCTGATCCAGATTTCATCAAGGGGAATGAATTCATGCACCAGGCCGTGTCCGCCGTGGCCGAAAATGACGCTCAAATTGTTTCTTATCCAAGTTCCGTCAACCGCGTATACCTTAAATCCGTCCTGCTTTCTCACAAACTTTTTCCATTTTCCGCTTAATTTCAATTTTTTATCTTTACTCCATCCTCTTTTCTGAATATCAAGTTCTATTTCAGCCCAGAGTTTGTCTCGTTTGTCTTTTGGAGTTTGTTTCATAACCAAAATTATTCTTTATAAATCTCATCAATAAATTTTACTTTGAATCTTGCGCCATAAAATAATACAGCAAAGTCTCGTTTAATAATCGTTTCAACCTCTTTTTTGAATAATTTTGGAATTGCATTTTTTTTGACTAGCGTACAGCAATCTTCCCAATTAGACTCCCAATAATACAAGCGTACGATTTTTTTATCAAAATCAATTTCTTTCCAATCAACACAGAAAGGATAGATTTTACAATCAATGGGTCTGGGATCAATATCTTTATTTAAAGAATGTTTTAAGAATTTGCATCCTTTGCCGTCGGAACAGTTTTTAAATTGAACCCTATCTTTTACAAATTTGATTTTAATGCCCAATGAGGCAATATAATCTTTGAGCCGTTCATGAAAGGCAAAGTACTCGTTCACCCATTCTTCAACACGGTCGTCATCGCAGCAGGTGTCTCGACAGGAATTTTTTCTACAACCTTTCAATTTTCCCTCAACAAATTGCTTTGATGTCATAATTAACAGGTTTTATCAAACTTATTTTATCCCTATTTATTCACTCTGTCAATTTTTGTAGTTGATTTTTTAGGTAAAATTTGATAAATTTGATATAGTTATCATATATGAGCGGACATTCTAAATGGCACAATATACAAGCCACGAAAAATAAGATGGATAAGGCGAGGAGCGGGATATTTACCAAAGTTAGCCGGATGATTACTGTGGCAGCCAAAGAAGGCGGGGGAGACCCGGCAGCCAATTTTTCTTTGCGCTTGGCAATAGACAAAGCCAGAGCCGCGAACATGCCTAAGGACAATATTGAACGGGCAATCAAGCGGGGCACTGGCGAATTAAAAGACGCAGAGCAGATTGAAGAAGTTTTGTACGAGGGATTTGGCCATGGCGGAGTGGCTGTGCTGGCGGAAGTTTTGACTGATAATAAAAATCGGACGGTTTCGGATTTGAAGAATATTTTTACCAAGTTCGGAGGTTCAATAGCAGGCGTCGGCGCAGTCCGCTGGCAGTTTGAACGATTGGGTGTGGTTAGATTGGGCGAAAGTGAAAAGTATAAAGTAGAAAGTAAAAAGAATGAGTTTGAATTAGAGTTAATTGATGTAGGGGCCAGTGATATTATTGAAAGCGAGTTTGGGCTGGAAATCAGATGCCCGATGGAAAAATTCCAAAAAGTTTTGGATGCGGTTAAAAAGTGTGGGATTGAGCCGGAGAGTTCGGGGTTAGAGTGGGTGGCGAAAGAGGAAATTAAGCTTGATGAAGCGGTAAGCAAAAAAATGCAGGAGCTTTACAGCGCTCTGGAGGAGATGGATGATGTAAAGGAGATTTATACAAATGAAACTTAGGCTTCATTTGTAATGTCTAATATCTAATATCTAATTTCTAATGAAATGCCTAAAAAATTTGAAAGAATCATAGGAATAGACCCTGGCTTTGGCCGGACTGGTTGGGGCGTGATTGAAAAGGCGGGCAATGACTGGCGAGCGGTTGATTGGGGCTGTATTGAAACAGTATCTTCCAAGCCATTTATTGAACGGCTGGTTGAATTGAGCCAAGAATTAAGAAAAATAATAAAAAAATTTCAGCCAACACGCGCGGCAGTTGAAGATTTGTTTTTCGCGGCCAATGCCAAGACGGCAATGCAGGTAGGGGAGGCAAGAGGCGTGATTATTTTAACTTTGGTTGAGGCCGGTTTGCCAGTTGACGAATTCACGCCCTTGCAAGTTAAGCAGGCAATGACAGGCTACGGACGAGCGGAAAAATTTCAGGTCCAGAAAATGGCGCAGATGCTTTTAAATATTAAAAAGAAAATTATGCCAGATGACGCGGCTGATGCTTTGGCTGTAGCGTTGACAAGCGGAGCGACATTGAAGATGAGGAAGAAATTTGATACAATATAATAAGGTTATTTTTAATGATAAACAATATGAATTTAGCAATCAATGGCTTTGGGAGGATTGGCCGGCAGGCGTTCAAAGTCGCTTTTGAAAAGGAGAATATAAAAATTGTCGGTATTAATGATTTGACCGACACCAAAACTTTGGCGCATCTTTTGCAGTATGACACTGCCTATGGCCATTATCAGAGGAAAGTGTCTTTTGACAGCAAAAATTTAATTGTTGACGGAAAAAAAATTCTCGTGTTTGCGGAAAAAGACCCGTCTGCTTTGCCTTGGGGCAAGCTGAAAGTTGATGTGGTTTTGGAATGCACTGGCAAGTTCCGCGACAGGGCAGGCACATCGCTTCACTTAAAGGCAGGAGCAAAGAAAGTAATTATCAGCGCGCCAGCTAAGGATAAAGATATTCCGACCTATGTTTGCGGAGTTAATTGCGGAAAAGTTAAAAATGAGAAATCGCTGATTATCAATAATGCCTCCTGCACCACAAACTGCATTGCGCCAGTAATGGCGGTTTTGGAAGAAAAATTTGGCATTGAAAAAGCAATGATGAGCACGGTTCATGGATATACAGCTGATCAAAATCTACAGGATGGCCCGCACAAGGATTTGCGCCGGGCGCGCGCCGCGGCAGAAAACATTATCCCGACCTCAACCGGCGCGGCAAAAGCCGTAGGAGAAGCGATTGCCAATTTAAAAGGAATTTTTGACGGCGTTGCTTTCCGCGTTCCAGTCCCGACCGTCTCGCTTTCTGATATTGTTTTGGTTCTGAAAAAGAAAGTTACCAAAGAAACAGTGAACAATGCCCTGGTTTCTGCTTCAAAAACCCTGAGATTCAAAGGGATTTTGGCAGTTACCAAAGACCCTGTTGTTTCCGCGGACTTTACCGGCAATACTTATTCTTCAATCGTGGATTTGGAATTGACCAATGTAGTTGGAGGTGATCTGGTCAAAGTCGTGGCCTGGTATGACAATGAGGTGGGGTATGCGCATAGGTTGGTGGAGATGGCCATTTTATTTGGGAGCAAATAAGCAGAATAAGCAGATTAAGCACCAAGTAGTATGAAAATACGCACTATTAAACAAATCAAGAACCTAAAAAACAAACACATTTTGTTGCGGGTGGATTTTAATGTGCCGATTAAAAAGGACCCTTCGGCTGGCGCTCAGGGTAAAAAAATTATTGATGATTCACGAATTAAAGCGTCAATTCCGACGATTGAGTATTTGTTAAAGAAAAAGGCGAAAGTGATTTTGGTGAGCCATTTGGGGAGACCCGAAGGGTATGATAAGAAATTATCTCTTGCGCCGGTTGCGAAAAGATTAAGTGAATTATTGAGGAAGAAAGTTGAATTAGTAAAGATTAAAAGATTAGAAGATTATTTTGGCAAAAATGTAGGGGCGTATGGCAATACGCCCGTACTGCTGGAAAATATCAGATTTTTTAATGGCGATAAAGATGGTGTAGGGACAGGGTTTGACTTGTCCAAACAATTGGCAAATTTGGCGGATATATTTGTCCTTGACGGGTTTGCTGTGGCGCATCGGGCGTCTGCCTCGGTTTCTGGTGTGGCAAAACATCTGCCGAGCTATGCCGGCCTGCTTTTGGAAAAGGAAATTATTGGATTAAGTAAGGCAATTCAAAAGCCAAAAAAGCCGTTTGTTGTTATTTTGGGCGGGGTAAAAATGGAGACCAAGATTCCAGTGCTGAAAAATCTTTTGCCAAAAGCCGACTGTGTTTTGATTGGCGGAGGCATTTTTAACACTTATTTATGGGCCAAGGGCTATAATGTCGGGAAGTCGCTGATTGACAAAGAATATAAAAAAGAAGCGTTGGCTTTGTTAAAGAACAAAAAAGTGGTATTGCCGATAGATGTAGTGGTGGGCAGGGAAGATGGGAGTGGAGTGAAAGTATCCCGTATCCCGTATCCCGTATCCCGACACAGGTTATGTGGTATGGATTACGGGATTTATGATATCGGCCCGGAAACCATCCGACTTTATGCGAAATACATCAAAAAAGCTCAGACGATTGTCTGGAACGGCGCAATGGGATATTTTGAGCAAAAGCCGTATGATACTGGCACTTTGTCTGTCGCACGTCTGGTTGCCTCGCGCTCCAAAGGCAAGGCATTTGGCATAATCGGCGGAGGCGAGACATTACAAGCAATGGAAATAACCAAAATGGGAGAGTATGTGGATTTGATTTCCACAGGCGGGGGAGCAATGCTGGAATTTTTGTCTGGAAAGAAATTGCCCGGGGTTGAAACGGTAAAATGAAATAATTGATAGTTTGATTGAATTGGTGTATAATAAAAAATATAAAATAATTTTTAATTTTTAAATTTTTTAAACATATGGCCAACACAAAAACAAACGGCTGCGATTGCGGGGGCGATTGCAATTGCAAGCCAAAATTAAAATGCGCTTGCGGTGATTTTGGGAAAAAAATAATGTGGGTGTTGTTGGGAATTTTGTTGGTATATATCATTGTGTTTTTTGGCACAATGATTCGGAATAATCTGCAAAAGTATTATTATATCGGCAAAGCCGATAAGTCAGAAAGGGTAATAACAATTGACGGGCAGGGCAAAGTGATAGCCAAGCCCGATATTGCCGTTACTACAATGGGCATGATCAGCGAAGCCAAGACAGTGGCAGAGGCGCAGTCAAAAAATACGGCTGTGATGAATAAATTGATCAGCAAGCTTAAGGAGCTTGGCGTTGAAGAAAAAGATATTCAAACAACAAATTATTACATTTACCCTCAATACAACTATACAGAATCAAAAGGACAGGAACTTATAGGTTATCAAGTAAGTCAGAGCGTAACAATTAAAATCCGCAATCTGGCAAAAGCCAATGATGTGCTGGGTTTGGCCGGCGAAGTCGGCACTAACAGCGTAAGTGGCCTTCAATTTACCATTGATGATGACGAAATTTACAAAGCGCAGGCACGCGAAGAAGCTCTGAAAAAAGTTGGCGAAAAGGCAGTCTCTTTGTCAAAATCTCTCGGCGTCAGGCTGGGGAGCATAGTTTCGTATGCTGAATATTCAGGGAACGGAAATCTTGTTTCTTATAAAGGATATGAAATGGGTATCGGCGGAGGAGCGTCAGCTCCGCAGGTTGAATCCGGAAGCATGGATGTGGTGATGAATGTGAATGTGACGTTTGAAATTAGATAATATACGAAGCGGGACAAACTACAAAAAAACCACCTGCGAAGGTGGTTTTGGTTTGACAAAATCGTTGATTTCAGATAATATTGATGTAATATGCCTTATGATGCTAATAAAAGTGAATTGGAAATCCTGAAATTTTGGCAGGAGAAAAATATTTTTGAGAAATCCGTAAAAGAGCGGTCTGAAAACAAGCCGTATGTTTTTTATGATGGTCCGCCGTTTGCCACAGGCTTGCCGCATTACGGACATATTGTCGCTTCTTTGATGAAAGATATTGTGCCGCGCTACTGGACTATGCGCGGATTTCGAGTTGAGCGCGTTTGGGGCTGGGATTGCCACGGTTTGCCGATTGAAAACATTATTGAAGAGAAATTAAAGCTTAAAAGCAAAAAAGATATTGAGAAATTTGGAATTGATAAATTCAATGAAGAATGCCGGAGCGCGGTTTTGACTTATGCTGAAGAATGGGAAAAAACAATCAAAAGAATGGGTAGATGGGTGAATATGGACAATGCCTATAAAACCATGGATTTGAATTATATGGAAAGCGTGTGGTGGGTGTTCAAGGAGCTTTGGAAGAACAAGTTAATTTACAAGGGGTATAAGCCCATGCATATTTGCCCCCGTTGCGTAACTCCGCTTTCTAATTTTGAGGTAACGCAGAATTACAAGGAGGTCAGAGATTTATCAGCGGTGGTGAAATTTAAAGTTAAGAACGCCAAAGAAAAATTAGGTATTGATGGCGATGTGTATCTTTTGGCTTGGACAACGACGCCGTGGACTTTGCCGGGGAATGTTTTGTTGGCGGTTAATAAAAATATAGTATATTCTGTTGTTAATAAGAAAACCACAGAGACGCAAGAATTTATTCCCGGGACAATGAGGAATAAAGGGACTTTTATTGTGGCACGTGATTTAGAAGATAAAATTTTTGGTTTACCCTTCGGTGCACGGCTTGAAAATGCTATTACCTTTGGAGAACCAAAACCCGACTCTAATTTGATGGCACTTCAAAGGTTAGGCCAATTTACAGGAGTAGAGCTAATCGGTTTGGAATACGAGCCTCTCTTTCCCTATTTTGCCAATACCCCCAACGCTTTCCGTGTGGTGGCTGGCGATTTTGTATCCACTGAAGAAGGCACGGGCATTGTGCATATTGCCCCGGCCTTTGGCGAAGATGATTACAATGTCGGAAAAAGAGAAAATATTCCTTTGGTCCAGCATGTAACTATGGAAGGAAAATTTGTGCCGGAAGTAAAAGATTTTGCCGGCTTAGAGGTTAAGCCGAAAGAAAATCCGTCAGCTACAGATGAAAAAATTATAGATTGGCTGGAAAATGAAGATAAATTATTCAATAAAGAAACAGTTACGCACAGTTATCCTTTTTGCTGGCGCTGCGATACCCCACTTTTAAATTATTCAACTACCAGCTGGTTTGTCAAAGTGGCTGGCATGAAAAGGCAGTTGTTAAAAAATAATGAGAAAATTAATTGGGTGCCCGGGCATATTAAAGAAGGCAGGTTTGGCTTGTGGCTTGAAGGTGCGCGGGATTGGGCGATTTCGCGCAATCGGTACTGGGGCACCCCATTGCCTGTTTGGGAGAACAGTGACGGCGAGGTGATTTGCGTTGGGAGCGTGGCAGAGTTGGAGAAATTAACCGGCGAGAAAATCAAGGATTTGCACAAGCATAAAATAGATAAATTAGAAATTAAAAAAGACGGGAAAGTTTATCGCAGAATTCCCGAAGTTTTGGATTGCTGGTTTGAGTCCGGGTCAATGCCGTACGCGCAATTTCACTATCCTTTTGAAAACAAAAAGAAATTTGAAGACGGTTTTCCGGCTGAATTTATTGCCGAAGGCCAGGACCAGACGCGTGGCTGGTTTTATACTTTGCATGTCTTAGCCAATGCGCTCTTTGAGAAGCCGGCATTTAAGAATGTAATAGTAAACGGCATTGTTCTGGCTGAAGATGGTAAAAAAATGAGCAAACGTCTGAAAAATTATCCAGAGCCGGATTTGATTATGGAAAAATACGGTGCTGACGCCATGCGCTATTATTTTTTGACTTCGCCGGTGATGGAAGCGGAGAATCTTAATTTTTCCGAAACAGAAGTCAGAGAAGCGTATAACAAGACAGTAAATATTTTGTGGAATGTGGTTGTTTTTTATCAAACATATGCCAATTGTCATTCCCACGTAGGCAGGAATGACAGTAAGAACGTTTTAGACAGGTGGATAATAGCGAAATTGAATTTGTTGGTAAAAGAAGTCACAGAAAGCATGGAAAAATATGAATTAGTCAAAGCCAGCCGGCCGATTGCCGGATTTATTGATGAATTATCCACATGGTGGCTGCGCCGTTCGCGCGAGCGGTTCAAATCAGATTCGGTTGAAGAGAAATCACAGGCCCTAAATACTTTATATTTTGTACTTAATACTTTGTCCAAAATCATCGCGCCGTTTATGCCATTTATCGCGGAAACAATTTATCAAGAAATCAATAAAGCAAAAAAGCAAGAAAGCAATATTGATTCGGTGCATTTGGAAGAATGGCCAAAATATGATGATAAGATGATAGATGAGAAAGTGATAAATGACATGGTAACAGTGAGAAAGATTGTGGAGATTGGCCTAGCATTGCGAGCAGAATCAGGAATAAAAGTCAGGCAACCGTTGTCAGAATTAGGAATTATGAATTATGAATTAGGAATAGAATTGAAAAAAATTATTGCCGATGAATTGAATGTGAAAACCGTAGAGACGCAAAATTTTGCGTCTGTACAAAATAAAAATTGGAAAATAAAAGAAGACAGCGGATTAAAAGTGGCGCTAAATATAGCAATCACTGATGAATTAAAAAAAGAAGGCATGGTCCGCGAGATTATCCGCACCATAAATCAAATGCGCAAGGAGAAAAATTTTACGATTAATGATATAATAATAGTTGAATACAGCGCTGATGATAAATTATTAAATAGTGTGCTGGAAAAATTTGCTGATGAAATTAAAAAAGCAGTTTTGGCAGATGAATTAAAACCAGGCAAAGGAGAAGAAGTTGAAATAAATAATTTAAAATTGCTTCTATCTATAAATAAAGCTTAGAATTTTAGATTGAGTATGGAAAATGAGAATGGGAAAAACGGCGCTGCCAATGCGGACAGTTTGCTGGATAAAACAATTCTTTTGATCAATACCAGCCCGCTGAAAAAGAGATTCATCATCCAGCGCTTAAAAAAATTAGGCTTGAAATTGGTGATATTGAACCGAGAAAAAAACTGGGCAGAGCCGTATGCCGACCATTGGATAATAGCCGATACTTTCAACCACAGCGAGTCAATCAAAGCTGTCGGCGCGTTTATAAAAAGCAATCCGTCAATTAAAATCGACGGCGCTCTTACTTTTTGGGAAGACGATGTGCTGTTGACATCAAAGATTGCAGATAAATTTGATTTTATAGGAATTCAATACAACATTGCCAGACAAGTCCGCAATAAATATTTGTTCCGCGAATTCTGCAATAACAACGGTATTCAGGCCCCGCGCTACCGATTGATTAAAAACAGCGATGATTTAGGTTATCTAGTGGCTAATTTTCAATTCCCTATGGTTATCAAGCCAGCTTTCGGCTCCAGCAGCGCTTTCGTGGTCAAAGTGAATAATGAAGAAGACTTGCGCAGCACCTATAATTATATAAAAAAGAATTTTTCCGTTGATATTGAAACTGCTTTGAATGACGGCAATGACATTTTAGTGGAGGAATATATTGACGGCGATGAGGTTGATATTGATATGCTTCTGCAGAACGGAAAAATCAAATTTTACGCCATTTCTGACAATTTTAACAAAGACAAGGGAGAATTCTTTTTAGACAGCGGACAAGCGACCCCTTCAACTTTACCTGATACTGATCAGGCCGAGCTTTTGCAAATGGCAGAAGAAACTTTGGAAAAACTTGGCATTCAAAACGGCTGCATTCATTTTGAGGCCAAGTCCAGCAAAGAAGGGCCAATGCCGTTAGAAGTGAACCTGCGCATGGGAGGCGATTATGTCCACAATTATATTAAGCAGGCCTGGGGAGTTGATTTAATAGAAGGCGCGGCGAAGATCGCTTTGGGCCAATTCATCAAAGCCAGAAAAAATATCACCCCGCGTAAATACATTATTGGCTGGGATTTGTATCCGCCGAGTTCTGGTTTGATTGTGGCTCTGGATGTCAACGAGGAATTAAACAGAAAAGAATATCTGGAAGACATGCATGTTTATAAGGAAGTAGGCGATTCTGTCCTGCTTCCGCCGGAAGGCTATGAAAATTTGGGCTGGCTTACAGTTTCCGGCGCAAATTATCTTGATGCGCAGGATAATCTTGATGATGCTTTGCGTTACATAAATTACCGCGTGGTTAAATTCGGAGCCGCCTCGTCCGTGGGCAAAACTTCGCGCAAGAATCCTTTTTCTTCGGCGGTGCTTAATAAAAATCTTCTTTTGCAGGCTTCAAAATTTGAGCATATCAGCAGAAAATCAAGAGATAATTTGCGCGATTTGCATGTCGGCGTGGCCTGCAATATGAATGAGGGCTCTGATAATCCAATAGACAATGATTTGACGTCAGTAGGCCTTAATGTGCAGGAAACATTGCGCAAGCTGGGCTATAAAGTGACATTTTTTGATTTTAATAATGTGGCAGAAGCGTTTAATCAGCTGAAAAACAGCGATGTTGACGTGGTTTTTAATGTTTGCGAGAGAATTAACAGTTCCAGCCTGCTTGAACCGCATGCCGCATCGCTTTTGGATGTTCTGCAGATCCCCTACACTGGCTCTAATCCCACCACTTTGGCTTTATGCATTGATAAAATCAGGGTTAAAAAGCTTTTGGATTTTCATAACATACCGACTCCGCAATGGGATTATGTGTACGCTTTGGACGATGAGATAAGAGATGATTTGAAATATCCGCTGATTGTCAAACCGGCCAATACGGATAATTCAATCGGCATTACCAATGATTCTGTGGTCACAAATGAAGAACAATTAAAAAAACAGCTTAAGCTGGTGATTGAAGAAATTAACAGCCCGGCGCTGATTGAAGAATATATTGAAGGCGATGAATATGATGTGTCCATAATTGGCAATGATGAGAATGATTTGAGGGTTCTGCCTTTGTGCAGGTCAATCTTCAAAGAAATGCCCGAGGGTTATTGGCATATCTATCCAATGGAGGCGAAGTTTACTGATAACCATCCGGCTTATTCAAAAATTATTAAGCAAATGCCGCCCAAGAATGTGGAACGGAAATTAGAGTCCCTGCTTTCAGAAATCGCCCTTGATACCTATAATATTCTGGATTGCCACGATTACGGCAGAGTGGAAATCAGAGTGGATAAAGACGACAATCCCTATGTGCTGGAGCTTAATCCCAATCCCTCAATCAATATAGAGGATATGGTGCCCTGGTCTGCTGAAACAGTGGGAATGGATTATGGCGCTTTTTTGGAAGAAATCATAAAAATGGCGATTAAGCGCTATAAAAACAAGCCGCCCTATTATCATCTCCAGACCAACTTGATGTAATAGACAGATTGTGATAGATTACCAATAGTTATTAAATATATTTTTATGTTGACAGTAAAACAGATTTTTAATCTCGGGCTTAAACTCGGCATGGCCGCTGACCCCCGAGGCAAAAAAGGGGTAGAAGAATACTTGGCCGGCGTTAAAAAAGAATTTGAGAATTTAAAGCCTAGCGACAAGGAATTTTTTGACAAGGAACGTTTGATTAATCCTTATTCTGACAGCAGGATTCATTTTGATGATGGAAAAACGAATATAAAGAGAGCAATGGTCGGAATTGATATTGACAGCGGCGAAATTTTATTAGCCAGCCAGCTTGATGAAAGGAGCAAAAAAGTGGATTTGATAATCTCCCATCATCCGCTCGGCTTGAGCTATGCGGCTTTGCATGATGTTATGGATATAACAGTTGAAATTTTGGTCAAAGCCGGCGTGCCAGTGCATGCGGCAGAAAAAATAATGGACGAGAGAATTAAAGAAGTTGCCAGAACAGTGCATCCAATCAATCATTACCGGGTGGTAGATATGGCCAGACTGCTGAAGGTTAATTTTATGAATACGCATACCATTGCCGACAATTTGGTCGCGCGATTTCTGGCACAGTATTTAATTAAGAAGAATCCGCGCACTTTGGGCGATGTGATTGATGTTTTGATGGAAATTCCAGAGTATAGAATTGCTAAAAAACAGGGCGCGGGGCCAGTGATTTTTGCCGGCAATCCCAAACACCGCGTCGGCAAGTATGTGTTGGAAATGACTGGCGGCACAGAGCCGGGGGACGCGGTCTATAAAGAGCTTTCCAATTACGGCATCAGCACAGCCATTGGCATGCATATGAAAGAGCCGAGCCATAAATCAGCAGTGGAAAATAAAATCAATGTAGTCATTACCGGCCATATTGCCTCTGATTCTCTCGGCATGAATTTGTTTTTGGATGAATTAGAAAAAAAAGGCATTGATATTATTCCCTGTGGAGGATTGATTCGTGTTTCACGAGTGAAGAAGCTTTAAAAATTTTATGTCAAAATTTTCAATCAAAAAAATCACTGCCCGCGAAATTTTGGATTCCCGTGGAAATCCGACTGTGGAGGCCACAGTATTTTTAGAGGGCGGAATTTTAGGCATAGCGGCTGTGCCGTCAGGCGCTTCAACAGGCATACATGAAGCCTTGGAACTGCGCGACAGCGCCAAGCGCTATGGCGGAAAGGGCGTTTTAAGGGCTGTTAAAAATGTAAATACCGAAATCAATAAAGTGTTGGCTGGCAAAAATGCTCTTGACCAGAATGAAATTGATAAATTAATGATTAAGCTTGACGGGACAGAAAATAAAAAGAGGCTGGGCGCCAATGCTATTTTGTCCGTATCATTGGCAGTTTGCCGGGCCGCCTCCAAAGCGCTCGGACTGCCTCTTTATAAATACATCAGGCAGGCTTTTTCACTTAAAGAAAAAGGCTGGCGAATGCCTTTGCCAATGATGAATATTTTGAACGGCGGACGCCATGCTGACAATAGTCTCACCATACAGGAATTTATAATTATTCCGCTTAATAAATTATTTTCCGAGCGCGTGCGCATGGGTTCGCAGATTTTCCATTCCCTGTCCCAGATACTAAACCATAAAGGCTATGCCACCGGAGTCGGCGATGAAGGCGGTTTTGCGCCGGATTTAGTGAATAACGAACGGGCCTTGCAGTTAATTTTGCAGGCCATCAGGCAGGCTGGTTTTGAACCCGGCAAGAATGTTTTTCTGGGTTTAGATGCGGCCTCTTCAGAATTCTACCACGGCGGAAAATATTATTTTGTCAACAAAAAACAGGCCTCCAATGCTGATAAAATGATAAGGATTTTTGAAAGCTGGATTAAAAAGTATCCGCTTTTAACCATTGAAGACCCGCTGGCAGAAGACGACTGGGATAATTGGAAAATTCTGACTAAACAGCTTGGAAAGAAAATAACATTAGTGGGTGATGATTTATTTGTTACTAATGTAAAACGAATTGAACGAGGAGTTAAAGAAAAAATTGCGAACGCGGTTTTAATCAAACCCAACCAGATAGGCACGCTGTCAGAAACCATTGACGCGATTTATCTGGCGAAAAAGCACAATTACCAAGTGGCGATTTCCCATCGTTCGGGCGAAACCGCCGACACTTTTATCGCCGACCTGTCAGTCGCGGTCAACGCCGAGTTTATTAAAACAGGGTCGCTGTCGCGGTCAGAACGCGTTGAAAAATATAATAGGTTGATGAAAATAGAGTCGGAAGTTGGTTAGTTAGATTTTTCCCCCTTTATTAAATTAGAAAATTTGTGTTTAGCTTGGGAAGAATTTATTCTTGGCAAGAAAAAGAAAGCGGATGTGATTGAGTTCGGTCGTAAGCTAATGGACAATATTGTAGCACTTCACAATGATTTGGCAAATAAAAAATACCGGCATGGCGGTTACGAAGATTTTTTCGTAAATGACCCCAAACGACGGCACATCCACAAAGCATTGGTTCGCGACCGCCTGCTTCATCATGCCATTTACCGCGTCTTGTATCCCTTTTTTGATAAAACATTTATCCCAGATTCTTTTTCCTGCCGTAAAAACAAAGGTGCGCACAAGGCGTTAAACCGGCTTAGAGAAATGTTCCACAAAATCAGTAAAAACAATCACTTAACTTGCTGGGTATTGAAGTGCGATATTAAAAAGTTTTTTGATAGCATAAATCATCAGGTGTTGCTGGATGTTTTGAGTGAGTATATTTTAGATAAAGATGTTATGAATTTATTAGAGAATATTATTGAAAGTTACCAAACCACCCCGTCCCCCGACGTACGTCGTGGGACACCTCTCCTTTCCCGACGCTTCGGTCGGGATAAACTCCATGAGGGGATAGGGACAGGCCTGCCGCTCGGCAATCTCACTTCACAGCTGTTCGCCAATGTCTACATGAATGTGTTTGACCAGTTTGTAAAGCATAATTTGAAAGCCAAATATTATATCCGCTATGCTGATGATTTCGTGTTTTTGTCAGCCAATAAAGAATATTTGGAAAATTTGTTGCCAAAAATCCAAAAATTTTTATCAGAAAAATTAAAGCTTACCTTGCATCCCGACAAAATATTCTTGCAAACAGTATCTTCAGGTGTGGATTTCCTTGGCTGGAAGCATTTTGCGGACCACCGCGTGCTCCGAAAAGCAACACGGAGGAGAATGTTAAGAAGAATTAAAGAAAGCCCGACAAATGAGGCGTTGCAGTCGTATTGGGGATTATTAAAACATGGGAATAGCGTGAAAGTTAGAGAAAAGTTGCTGAATGAGAGGTGGTTGAATTGTGAAACTTTTATTTGAAGATAAACGCGGGGTGGGGTATAATATCTGCTACTATGTCCAAAAACCTTGCAGTCCGGCTAACCGTTCTTATTATCTTAGACGGATTCGGGCTGGCCAACCCCAAAAACAAGGGAAATGCCATAACGCCGGAAACCGCGCCGAATATTTTTGGGTATATGAAAAAATATCCCAGCGCCACACTGACGACTTTCGGCGAATCAGTCGGCCTGTTTCCCGGACAGCAGGGCAATTCAGAAGCCGGGCATTTGAATATTGGCGCGGGCAGGATTGTTAAGCAGGATTTGGTTGTTATTTCAGAAGCAATACATAACGGGACATTTTTTAAAAACCATGCTTTTAAACAAGCGCTTTATCATGTAAAAAAATACAAAACAGCAGTGCATATTATAGGCCTTTTGACTGATAGAAACAGCGCGCATGCCTTTCCAGAGCATTTTTACGCCATGCTGGAATTTTTCCGCAGCGAGAGCCAGAAAAAGGTCTTTTTGCATTTATTCACCGACGGCCGGGATTCATCGCCTCATGGCGCGGCGGATTTTCTCCGCGAACTTCGAAGTCATATGCTTGAACAGGAAAAAATCGCGACCATAATGGGGCGTTTTTATGCAATGGATAGAAACAAGATTTGGGAAAGAACCAAGCAGGCCTATGAGGCAATGGTTTTGGGCAAGGGATGCGCTTCGCAAAGCGCTGAAGAGGCCTTGTCGCAATCATACAATCGCGGAGATACGGATGAATACATCTGTCCGACGGTTATAATTGAAAAGAACAAACCTGTAGGTTTAATTAAAGACAATGATGCGATATTTTTTGTAAACGCGCGCAGTGATAGGGCTCGGCAGATTACTAAAGCCTTTGTCCAGCCGGATTTTGAAAAAATGAATCATGGCGTTTTTAAGCGGG
>CAZHEJ010000004.1:0-32282 GCA_964531615.1 uncultured Gammaproteobacteria bacterium
TAATGACTCGAAATGTTGTCTCGCAAGAATCTCTGTCGGGCACATCATCACTGCCTGATAGCCATTCAAAACCGCGTTGTACATTGCCATTGCTGCAACTACGGTTTTTCCGCTTCCAACGTCCCCTTCCAGCAAACGATTCATCGGTTCGCTTTTTCCTAAATCTTTCAAAATCTCCCAAGCAGCCATTTTCTGCGCCTTGGTAAGCTTGAACGGCAAAGAATCAACAAATTTTTTGATTTCCTCTTGCTTAAATTCCAGCGCAGGCGCTTGCGAACGTTTGAGCGATTGGCGGATCATTTCCGCGCGCAATTGAAGAATAAACAGCTCGCCGAATTTCAAGCGCCTTTTCGCCTGCTCCAAATCCGTCTCATCAATTGGAAAATGAATTCCGCGCACTGCTTCAGGCAGAGAAATTAAATCAGCCTTTTCCAAAATCTCTTCTGGAAGCCATTCTTTAATTTCTTGTACGACCGGCAATGCCTTGCTCATTAAAAAGCGCATCTGCTTGTGGCTGATTCCGCTGGTCAGATGATACATTGGCACAATGCGCGCAGTGTGCATTGTCGCCTGCTCTCCGCTGGCTTTGGCAAATGTTTCTTTTTCATAATTGGGATTGGCCAGATAAGGAACTAATTTATCCTCAATGACCTTGCCGGAAAAATATGACACTGTGCCAGGCGGTAAAATTTTTGCAACAAACGGCTGGCCAAACCAGATGATTTTCATCCGCCCGCTCTCATCTGACACGACTGCCTCGGTAATCAATTTTTTTCTCTTCCAGCTTCTTTTTGTCTCAATAATTTCCACCCGCGCCCGTATAGTTATCTGCTCTCCTGCTTGCAAATCCTTAATCAATTTCGCCTTGCTAAAATCCTCGTAGCGAAATGGCAGATAAAACAAAATATCCTGCACGCTTCTGATGCCAAGATTTTTAAGTTGTTTTTCCAATTTTTTGCTGATATGGTGCAACTGGATTACTAGCGTGCTTAAAGGCATACCAGCTTTATTTTAACACAAAACTCCCGCCAATGGGAGTTTGTGTTCTTATGACAGAGTATTATTCTTACTTTACTCTTTTACGGCCGTTCCTTCACATGGCCCAGGTGTCTCCACTCCATTGATATTGCAAGTTTGCTGTGTTGTCTGTGTTGGCTGCTGGGGCGGCGCCTTTTTAGGTATCCAATTATCCAGATTCGGTGAAATGTCTATCTTTTTAAATTGTTGTATGCCAGTTTCCCATGGCATTACCTCCTCTATGCCGGTTAATTCTGCCTTTTTTTGCTCAAAATCCTGTTTTAAATTCTGCATCTCTTCCAGAATATCTATAATTGCATCGGGATCAAGCGGCTTGGCTTTGAACAATTCCAATGCTTCAGCGCCTTTTGCTTTTGCCTGTTCCAACATGTCTTCTAATTCAATAGTATCAATTTTCTTTTTCTTCAATACCTTGATTTGCCAGCTATCATTGGCGATTCCTCGCTTAAAATCAGAATTAAACCGACCCATATTGCTCATTGTCATGATAATTTTGTGATTCTCCCACACGTCTTCCAGTTGTCCAAAAAAATCACTTTGCACCATATCAAATGCTTCTTCAGCGCTTTCAGTGACCTTGACACCTGCGGCGCCTATAACGTCTTTAAGCTGATTCACGCCTAACTCAAAATTGCTGTAAATTGATGTCAAATCTATTCCTTTCTTGACTAATCTGTCAACTATCAGTTTCACTTTCTTAAGCTCGCGCGTTAAATTTTTTAATTCTTGGTTCATCTGTTTTACGGTCTGCGGCCAGCGCGCCAGCATTTCCAATTCTTGGCGGTGTTCGTCCAAGCTCTGCATCAATTCAAATATGCTTTCAGCGTCGTCCATTTTTCCATTTTTGATGTCAGCAATCAATGCCTTTACTTGTTCCAAATTGGAAGTTATTTCCTCGCTCACCGCCAATTTCTGCTTAATCAATTTTTGCACTTGCTTGTCAAACATTTTAACCCCGCTTTCAATGCGGCGCATTTCGCGCATCACATTTTCCATACGTTGCAGATGTTGCCTTTCTGCTTCCAGCTCCCGCATCTTATCCCACATTTCCTGCATATCCATTTCAGCCGCCTCTTCAACAGTGGTAATGGCTTTATATTTTTCCACAAGAGCTCTCAAATCGGAAATCTTTGTTTTTGTATCATCAGAAACAACGATTCCTTTTTTGGCAAATTTATCTATCATTAATTCAAACTGCTTCAACTGGCGCTCAATATCGCGTACTCCTCTTTGCATGTCTTTCAGCATCCTTTGATTATTCTGTTCATCTCGTTTATTCTGTTCGTCTTGTCTTTTCTGTCCATTATCATCGCCTTGAAAACCCTGTCCTCCGCCAGGCTCGCCCTGCATTCCTGTGTCCTTATTTTTTTGATTCCATTCTATGCAAGTGCCCGGCTGTTCCACGCCATTGACAAAGCAAGTTTCCGGCGGATTTCTCGTATCACCACTCGTATCGCCAGTTGACCCCTCGTAAGGTATTGGCTGTTGCGATTGAGGTTGCGACTCAATAACTGGAACTGGCGACGGCGTTTGGGGTGCCAACACCTCCCCTGTGTCTTCTGCCTTAGCTGATTGAAATAAATTAACCGCCTCATGGAAAATTTTTGGCATCTCCAAATAAAAAGCCTTTGCCGGAAGCGCGAAAGCAAAGCTCGCGGCCAAAACGACCAGCAAACCCACCAACTTCAAATGAAGATTTTTTGGCATATATGTAAAATTATTAATTAAATTAATTAGACGACCTTTACAAATATTATAACACAATTAATCTTAATTTGCTATACCTTGTTCCATTTTATCCAATCGGGTGTAATAATCGCAACTCCCCTTTTATCCATTTAAAATAATTTTCAGACACATTTTTGATTTCTATTGAACCAATGAATGGCAGCTTGTCGCTATGCGTTTTTTTGACTAAAATTTCTATTTTTAAAAAATATTTTGGCAGTGTTTCCAGCGCCAGCAAACAGCCCTTGGCTTTTTCAATCTTACCGGTTTTAGGAGGCCAGAAATAATAAGCGGCTTGGCGGGAGAAAATGTCAAAGCAGGAAGCCAGCCGTTGTTTCAAGGCCTTTTTGCCGATTATTTCCGCTTCATTGATTGTATTGCAATTCACCAAAACCCAGATGATTTTCATAAAATTAGTGCCCCCGGCGCGAATCGAACACGCATTATCAGCTCCGCAAGCTGACGTCCTATCCATTGAACGACGAGGGCCAATTTGAATTTTTTAATGCATTTTCCAGCTTCTGCCGATTTCTTCGCTTATTGGCTCCTTCTCTTTTTCCAAATCCTCCGGCAAAAACGCGCGCAGGCTGTGCTTTACTTCCACTGGGTTCTTGTCCAAAAGCGGAATGTGCAGAATCGGGCGCATAATGCTGTTGGGATTTAAAAACAAAGTCTTGACAGCCGGCGGATTGTAAATAATGTAAAAATCTTTCAATTCTGTGTAGGGATAAAAGCGGCTGCCGACCACTACGCCTAATTCAGTGATTTGGAACAGCACCTGATTTGGCGTTTGATGTGAGCGCAGAAACAGAATAATCGCAAAAAGAATTATTATCAGGGCAAACAGAAAATTACCTGTTAAAAGCCCGTAGCCGACAAGAAACAAACCGGCCAATCCCATAATAACATACCACGCCAGATTTCTTTCGTGCTGTTCATATTCTAAAATTGTCCACTCGTGCAAAATATCCCCCACGAGCGTTTTTTCATTTATAATTTCTGACATAAAATTTGGATTACTGAATTATAGTGGATGATACTGGATTCGAACCAGTGGCCTTCCCGACGTAACGTCGGGACGCTCTAGCCAACTGAGTTCCGATGTTTTCTGATTTTATCAGAAAAATCGGAATCCCGATTCCGCACAAGGCGGACATCGGGACTATTTATTACCTTTTCTATTATCTTTCTACTCTTTTTCTTTTTTAAAAATCTCTCTCTTTGATAAGCATTTTTAATATTATCAAATTCCTCAACATGTTTCAACTTCCATGGTTCGCCACCTTTGGTATAGGGCGACAATCCATTATTATGTTCGTACAGTCTTTTCTCTAAATCATTTGTAACGCCTATATAATATTTTCCTCGATTTTGACTATAAATTATGTAAACTGTCCAAATACGCATAAAATTCAGTGGACTTGAGGGGATTTGAACCTCTGGCCTTCCCGATGTGAACGGGACGCTCTAACCAGCTGAGCTACAAGTCCATCTTCGGTAATATTATATCACATTATGTATTTTTTGCAACCTTGGCTATTGCCAAAACGACGATTTTCTATTATAATAATCGCGTATGATTAGGCGGCCGATAAACTTTCTTGAACAGCAGACAGAAAAAATCAAACCTCCAACTCCGCGCTGGCTGATTTTTTTAATAATAGCCATTCTGCTTTTGCTGGGCGGATGCATCACGCGCGCCATTTTCAGCGAAAAAGCTCCCAATGATCCGTCTGCCTACGACCCAGTGACATTGGAGCCGAAAAAACCCGAGGGTTTTTTTAAAAAAGTAAAACAACTGGTTTTTCTTAAAGGCAATGAGCTTGACGGATTTAGCGATGACAGAATAAATGTGCTGGCGCTTGGCATGGGAGGCATAGGGCATGAAGGGCCTTTTTTGACTGACACCATGATGTTAATAAGCATCAAGCCATCCACCGGGCGCATAGCCATGATTTCCATTCCCCGGGACCTGGGAGTAAAAATACCGGGCTACGGGCTTGATAAAATTAATAAAGCGAATTCAATCGGTGAAGAAAAAAATCCCGGGCGCGGGGCAGAACTTGCCAAAGAAATAGTTGAGGATATTTTTAACATAAAAGTGCATTATTACATACGTGTTGATTTCAAAGCCTTTCAGGAGCTTATTGATGAAGTAGGAGGCGTTACAGTAAATGTAGACAATTCTTTCACTGACCACATGTTCCCGGCTGGCAATAATGATTACCAGACAGTGAGCTTTGAAAAAGGCAGGCAGTCAATGAGCGGGCAGACGGCGCTGATTTTCGCGCGCTCGCGCCACGGAAATAACGGCGAAGGGTCGGATTTCGCCCGCGCCAAAAGACAGCAAAAGATAATCCTGGCTTTGAAAGAAAAAATCCTCACCTTCGGCACGTTAGCCAATCCGATTAAAATAAATGAAATTTTCAATACGCTGTCAAAGCATATTGATACTGATATGGAGTTTTCAGATATAATAGCTTTTCTCAAGCTGGCTAGGAGTCTGAATACGCAGGATATAATCCACTTGGTGCTTGACGACTCTCCAAACGGCTATCTGCAAAGCGGATACAATGCCAACGGAGCGTTTATTCTTGAACCGAAAAGCGGAAATTTTGATGAAATTAATGAAACCATTGACAATCACCTTACAGCAGTCCAGGCAAAAAAGAACGATACGCCTGCGCAGGATATGAAAAAACTGCCTGAAGCAGAAATAGAAATCCAGAACGGCACTTGGATTGCCGGCATGGCCGCCCGCATGGAAAAAAGACTGGAAGACAAGGGCTTTAATATAACTACTATCGGCAATACTGATGAACGGCCGCAGACTTTAAGCGGCATCTATCAAATTTCCAGCCAGGACACCGGCGCTCTAACACAGGCTTTACAACAAGAGCTTTCAATCCCAATTAAACAAACTGTGCCGGCTGGCATTAAATTCGCATCTTCTACTGATGTATTAATAATCCTTGGCATGGACATGGAAGAATAATTATGAGCAATATGGATAAAAAAATAAATTCTGAAAATCTGCCGTCTGCTGTGCTAGTCGGCAGAGTTAATGTCGGCAAATCCACTATTTTTAACCGTTTGATTGAAGAAAATAAAGCGCTGGTGTCTGAAATTCCAGGCACCACGCGCACCAACAATGAAGGCATTATTCTCTGGCGCGGGAAGCAGGTAAAACTGGTTGATACCGGCGGCCTTACTTTTACTGATAATGTTTCTCTGGAAAAAGAAATCCTCAAACAGTCTGAGAAAGCAATGAAAAGCGCGGATATTGTTATTTTTGTGGCTGACGCGCAGGCCGGCGTAATGCCGCAGGAAAAAGAGCTGGCTAAAAGAATCCGCCGAATTGGATCCAAACCTGTACTTTTCGTGGCTAATAAAGTTGACAGCGAAAAAATTGAATATAATCTCACAGAACCAGAGTGGCAAAAGCTCGGACTTGGCGAGCCTGTGCCGATTTCAGCGGCCAACGGACGGCAGATCGGCGATTTTCTTGACCTGCTTTTCACCACCGCGCAAAAATCCAAGCGCCGGCCCAAATCTGTTAAAAAAGAAGATGAGGAAAAAATAATCAATGTGAGCATTATCGGCAAGCCCAATGTGGGAAAATCTTCGCTCTTTAATAAAATAATCGGCGAGGAAAAAGTGATTGTAAACCCCATGCCCCACACCACCCGAGAGCCTTTTGACACCCTGCTGTCATATAATTATGAGCTCGGCGGTGAAAATAAAAAATTTCTGTTTAATTTTATAGACACTGCCGGCATCAGGCGCAAATCCAACGTTGAAGGCCAGCTAGAAAAAGAAGGCATTCAAAAAAGCATCAGAATCGCTGGCGACTCGGAGATAGTGCTTTTTATTCTTGATGCCAGCGAACCAATCTCAATGCAGGACTGCCAGCTGGGCGGACTGCTTGAAAAAAAATGCAGAAGCGTGATTATAATACTGAATAAATGGGACTTGGCCGAAGACACCAGCGACAAATTCCGCAATAATGCCAAGCGCATGGTTTATTCATATTTTCCGCATCTGGATTTCGCGCCGATAATTTTCACCAGCGGGCTCACCGGCTACCGCGTGCATGATATTTTTCCCATGCTGGTGAAAATCTGGCAGGCCCGCCAAACTGTCATACCGGACAATCAGCTTGAAAATTTTATTAAAAAAACTGTGCGCGAGCATTTGCCTTCGCGGGGCAGGGGCGTCAGGCACCCTGTATTGCTGGGCATGAAGCAGGTTGAATCAAATCCTCCGGTCTTTACGCTTTTCATCAAAGCAAGAACATCACTGCATTATTCTTACGTGTCGTTTGTTAAAAGACGGCTGCGCGAACAATTTAATTTTCTCGGCACGCCTGTTATAATAAAGTTAAGCAAAATGAAAAAATGACGCATATGCGTCATCCCCGCGCAGGCGGGGATCTAAAAATAATTTATGAAACTAATAATCGGCCTGGGAAATCCCGGCAAAATTTATGCGAAAACCCGCCACAACATCGGTTTTATTGTTTTGGACGAGTTGCGGAAAAAAATGGCAGAATACGGCGCTGGCAAATGGGAGCTGTCAAAAAAATTCAATGCCGAAGTCTGCGGGGCTGTTGTTAATGGGCAGAAAATAATCCTCGCCAAGCCAATGACATTCATAAATAATTCAGGCGAGGCAGTGCAATTGCTGGCGCACTTTTATAAAATAATCCTGCCTGATTTAATTGTAGTCCATGATGATAAAGATTTAGTGCTTGGCGACATCCGCGTGCAAAACAACCGTTCAGACGCCGGACACAATGGCATTAAATCAATCATCCAGCATCTCGGCACGCAAGATTTCACCCGCCTGCGCATTGGCATTGCGCCGGAAAATCCAAAAAAAATGAGCGATACTGCCAAGTTTGTTTTGAGCAAGTTCGGATTGTTTGAAAAAAGGAAAGTGGATGAAGTGGTAGAAAAGGCGGTGGAGGAGATAATAAAAATCGCATGAAAAAAGAGATTCTTCTCTCCTATTTCCCCAAAATAACGCCTAAACGTTACCATGACCTGGTGGCTGTATTTGGTAATTTAGACAATGCATGGCAAGCCAATACTGATGAACTGCGTCAAATGGGCTGGGATGAAAAACTGGCATTAGAATTTATTGAATGGAAGAATGACGTTGATGAAGAAAAAATCGCCAAAATACTTGAGCAGGAAAAAATCTATTACTTAACCAAGGAAGATGATGATTACCCAAAATTGCTGAAAGAAATTTATGACCCGCCGTTCTGCATTTTTGCGCGGGGAGAAATGGAAAATGTAAATTTTCCGCTGGCAGTGGTTGGCACTAGAAAATACACCGCCTATGGAAAACAGATGGTAGAAGAATTAGTGGCTGGGCTGGCTCTTCAAGGCATTGAAATTGTAAGCGGGCTGGCCTTTGGAATAGACGGCCTTGTCCATGAAGCTACATTGCAGAACAATGGCAGAACAATTGCTGTGCTCGGTTCAGGCATAAACAAAAGCCACATTTACCCGGCTGCCCATAAACAGCTGGCAGAAAGAATAATTGAAAACGGCGGAGCAGTGATTTCTGAATACCCGCCCGGCACAATACCCAGCAGGTTCACTTTTCCGCGCCGAAACCGCATTATTGCCGGCATGACTATGGGAACTCTGCTCATAGAAGCGCCTGAAGATTCGGGCGCGCTCATTACCTGCCAATGCGCGCTGGACAGCAGTAGGGAAGTTTTTGCCATTCCTCACAGTCTAACCTCGCCGACTTCTGCCGGCCCGAACAATTTAATTAAAAACGGCGCCCATTTAATCAGCGCTGCGCAGGATATTTTGGAAATATTGAATCTGCAAGACATTAAAAAATTCATTGCCAATCAGGAAATTATTCCTGAATCGCCTATTGAAGCAAAAATACTGGAATTTGTTTCGCGCGAGCCATTGCATATTGACGAGCTGGTTAAAAAAACAAAACTTGACAGCCCGGCGATAAATGCTACACTAACATTCATGGAAATGAAGGGAAAGGTGAAGAATCTGGGAGGGATGATGTATGTTTTAGGACGTTAGTTATCTGTCATTCCGAGCGTAGCCCGCCAGAGGCGGGCAAGCGAGGAATCCCTTTTCAAAAATCCAAATTACAAATAACAAATTACAAACAAAATTCAAATTCCAAACTATTAAATTTCAAATTATTTTTATGTTGTAATAAATGTTTAATAAATGTCTAATATATTTTTAATATTTTGTTAATATTTGTTTCATATTTGTCTAATATTTTAATCATATGCAAAACGAAAAAACTAAAAAAGCAATTTTCATCGTCATATTCATTCTCCTCGGCTTCGGTCTGATGCAAATCCCCTTCACGAAAATCATCGGTTCCAGCCTGAAATTTTCCCTCTTTGACTTCTACGGCCCTATTGCAGGCGCTTTTGTAGGCTCAATTTTGGGCTTTTTAACCGTATTTGCCATGCAAGTGGCAAATTGGGCTTGGCACGGTTTTGCGCTTGATACAGCCACGATTATACGGTTCCTGCCAATGTTTTTCGCAGTGCTTTATTTTGCCAAAAAATCCCGCTGGATGCTGCTCGTTCCCGCGCTCGCCATGATTGCTTTTTGGGTCCATCCAGAAGGCAGGCAGGCGTGGTATTACGCGCTATATTGGCTTATTCCAATCGCTTGCTATTTCTTTTATGATAAATTCATTTTTGCCAAAGCGCTGGGAACAACATTTACCGCCCACAGCGTAGGCAGTGTCTTGTTTCTTTACGCGCTCAATCTCAAGACCGCTGTTTGGATTGGCCTGATTCCGGTTGTCTGGAAAGAGAGAATGTTAATGGCAGTCGGAATTACTTTGACTTTTATTCTCTTCAATTATCTGATGAGCTTGGTTGAAAGCAAATTCCACATCAAGCTTCCGTTTGTGAAATTGAATGCGAAGTATTCAGTGAATAGAAACTAAAAAATTAAGAAACTAAGAAACTAAAAACAAAAAAGACGCCTTAACCGGCGTTTTTTAAAAAAGGGAATCCGCACTGTCTCGTTGCCACAAAACGAGACAGTGTGGAAAAATGGTGGGAAAGAACGACTCAAGAATACTGACAAAGAAAGAGTATGCCAAATCCTCCTACCAAGTAGACCGGCAACAACCACGAAAAAGAAATTTTTTCTCCCTTAGCGACGGTGGCTACGAAGGCGGGGGCGAAGATGGCGGTGAGGATAATGCCTGAGGCGCAGAAGCCGACGACTTCGCCGGTGGGGGAGAAGAAGGCGGGGGCGCCGGCGAAAGCGGCGTCGACGAAGGCACCAGCGAAGGCAACAGCGGTGACGGCGGGGGCGGGGGAGAAGGCGACGGCGAAGACGACGCCGACGGGGAAGACGACGCCGACGGCGAAGACGAAGGTAGTCACAAAATTCGCTCCCAGCCATACTGCTGCCACCAAACCAATACCACAAGAAATGAACGTAGTTAGTACGACCGGTAGTGTTAGTACGGCCGAAAGAACTATCTTTTTCTTCATAAAATCCTCCTAAAAAATCCTATCCTCACCTTACCACAATTCCACTCTTTTGTCAAGGGTCATTTTCTGATATTATACTTACATGTTTATCATCACCTCGGCGCTTCGTTTATCATTCAGCCCCGTAGGGGCAGAATGTTAATCAGGCAGGCAGTTTACTGCCTGCTGATAAATGTGGTGTTTTAATAGTCCCGTAGGGACGGCTGAAATATGTCAAACACATACTCAAATATATTGTTTCATATAGTTTTTAGCGTTAAAGAAAGAAGATGCCTCCTTTCCTATGACCTGCGAAAACGGCTATATCCATATATATGCGGCATAGCAAATAAAAATAATTTCAAGATAATCGCCATTAATGGAACCGATAATCATATTCATATTTTATTATCATTAAGGCCAGACATGCCCATCGCCAAAGCTGTCCAACTGATAAAAGGCGGCTCGTCAAAATGGATTCATGATAATTTTTCAATGCTAAAATTATTTGTATGGCAGGAAGGTTATGCCGCTTTTACGGTCAGCACATCGCAGATTGATATGATAAAACAATATATTGCCAACCAAGAACAACATCATAAAAAAATAAATTTCCAGGAAGAATATTTGGAATTTCTAAAGAAAAATAATGTTGATTTTGACGAGAAATATCTTTTTCAATGATTTGATATCAGCCGTCCCTACGGGACTTGCACCTAAACGTCATTGTTAGCAGGCAGTAAACTGCCTGCCTACTGTCAAATAGTCCCTACGGGACACATAAAAACTTATGAATTATCCTCAAGCCTCAAAATTCCTCCTCTCATGGGCCAAATTGGGAAGAAAGGAATACATGTCTGACCCGAACCAATGCTCAATTTATTTAAAGCGCCTGCAATTTTTTTTGGATTTAATAGGCAATCCTGAAAAATCCGCCCAAGGCGGACAAGTCCCCCACTATATCCACGTTGCCGGCACAAGCGGAAAGGGTTCAGTGTGCTTGATGCTGGATTCAATCCTGCGCCAGAACGGATTTAAAACAGGAACAATGACCTCGCCTGACACAGGCATTTTGCAAACCCGTTGGCAGATAAACGGCAAGATGATGACAAAAAACGAATTTGCCAAAATCCTGACTGAATTAAAGCCGAAATTAGAAAAATATCTCACAATATCTCCCTATGACCCTATCTCCCACTTTGAATTAATGACTGCCATCGGGCTTTACTGGTTTGCAAAACGCAAGGTTGACTGGTGCGTTCTGGAAGCAGGATGTGGAGGACGCTATGATTCAACAAATATAATTCCGCGCAAAGACATTGCTGTTATAACAAATATCGGCCTTGACCATACAGATATTCTAGGAAAAACAAAAGAAAAAATTGCGCATGAGAAAGCGGGAATAATTAAGAGAAACTGCGCAGTATTCACTGGTGAACAAAATAAAAAGGTGTTAAATATAATCCAAAATGAATGCCGCAAACAACGGGTTTCTCTTAAAATTTTTAATTTAAAATTTTTAATTTTAAAACAATTTTTAAATAAATTAATTTTTAAATATCAAAACTGCGAATATTTAATACAGGCCTTGGGTCAACACCAAATTAAAAACGCAATTCTCGCCATTGAAATTGCCAAAGCTCTAAAAATCCCAGAAACAAAAATTAAAACTGGATTAGCCAAAGTAAAACTGCCGTTGCGGATGGAGATTATTTCCAGAAAACCGCTGGTTATTCTTGATGGAGCGCATAATCCGGACAAAATGCGAACAACAGTAGAGACAATAAAAAAGATTGAAAATTGGAAATTGAAAATTGAAAATTTACATTTGATAGTGGGCTTTAGCGCTGATAAAAATATCAACCAGATGATAAAACAGCTCTCCTCTCTTAAACCGCAGACGATCGCCTGCACCCGCTACACGCTTAATCCATTCCGCCAGCCGGCTGACCCCAAGCTGATAGCTAAGACATTTAAAGAACTTAAACTAAAAACTAAAATTAAAATTTTTAATAATCCCAAACAAGCTTTTAACTGGTCTAAAAAACAACAAAAAACTGGCGACATTTTACTCGTCACTGGTTCAATGTATCTATCTGGAGAGATAAAAAAGTTGACTTTTCTGTCAAAATAGCTTATGATGTAAGGCATTATGAAAACACTGGTCATCGTAGAATCGCCGACAAAAGCAAAAACAATTTCAAAATTTTTAGGCAAGGGATTCATTGTTGAATCCTCTTTTGGGCATATCCGCGATTTGCCGGAAAAAAAGATGGGTGTTGATTTGAAAAACGGCACGTTCCTGCCTGAATATGTAGTGGAGAAGGCAAAACAAAAAACCGTTAATAAAATCAAAGAGGCGGCGAAAAAAAGCAATGAGATTATATTCGCCACTGACGAAGACCGCGAAGGCGAAGCAATTGCATGGCATCTTGCTTTTATCCTGAAAATTGACCCTGAAAAAGCCCAAAGGATTGTTTTTCATGAAATAACCAAAAATGCCATAGAAAACGCGCTTGCGAGTCCGCGCCAGATAGACCAGAAGCTGGTTGACGCCCAGCAGGCGCGCCGGGTGCTTGACCGCTTGGTTGGCTATGAACTCTCGCCTTTCCTCTGGAAAAAAGTCGCCAAAGGCCTTTCTGCCGGCCGTGTTCAATCAGTTGCCGTGCGATTGATTGTTGAGCGCGAGCGGGAAAGGCAAAATTTCAAGTCAGAAGAATATTGGACAATTACTGGCAAATTCTTCCCCCCTCGTAGGGGGGAATTAAAGGGGGGTTCTTTGACTGCCCAATTATACGCGATTGACAATAAAAAACTTGATAAGTTTGATTTGAAAACCAAAGAGCAGACTGACGCGATTCTTGAAAATTTAAAAAATGCTGAATATGCTGTTTCTGACATAAAAAAATCAGAAAACAAGCGCACCCCGCCTCCGCCGTTTACAACTTCAACTCTCCAGCAACAGGCAAACCACAAGCTGGGCTATTCATCAAAACAAACAATGATGCTGGCTCAACAGCTTTATGAAGTCGGGCTTATCACCTACATGCGCACTGACTCAACCAATCTGTCAACAAATTTCGCGGGTGAAGCCCAGCAATTCATTAAAAAAGAATTCGGCGATAAATACGCGCTTGATAAATTCAGATTTTACAAAACAAAATCCAAAGGCGCGCAAGAAGCGCATGAGGCAATCCGCCCCACCGACATTTTCCGCACTCCTGATTCGGTCAAAGACTATTTAAGCGCACAGCAATTAAAACTTTACACTCTTATCTGGAACCGCGCTTTGGCAACGCAAATGAATGAAGCGCGCTTGAACAAAACAACTATCGACATTATCAATCTTAAATCTGAAATCTTAAATCTTCAATCTGTCTGCACTTTCCGCTCCAATGGCCAGACAATGATTTTTGACGGCTGGATGAAATTGTATCCTGAAATGATTAATGAAGAAATTCTGCCTGAACTTGAAATTAAAGACAAAGTTGACTGCCAAGAATTAAAGCCGGAACAGCATTTTACTGAACCGCCGGCCCGCTATTCGGACGCGACTTTGGTAAAAATAATGGAAGAATACGGCATTGGCAGGCCGTCAACTTACGCGCCGACAATCGCGACAATTGAAGGCAGGAAATATGTTGAGCGCGATGAAAACAAACGGCTTAAGCCGACTGAAATAGCGTTTATTGTGAATGACTTGCTGGTAAATCACTTCAGCCAGATTGTTGATTACAAATTCACTGCCCAGATGGAAGAAAACCTGGATGAAATCGCCGAAGGGAAAAAAGACTGGCAGCCGATTATTTCAACTTTCTATCATCCATTCCATGAAAATCTGGTGAACAAAACCTCGGAACTTTCAAAAAAAGAGCTCACTGAAGAAAAAACTGACGAAATCTGCGACAAATGCGGAGCGCCCATGGTAAGCAAAACTGGCCGGTATGGCAGATTCCTCGCATGCTCTGCTTTTCCAAAATGCAAAAATACCAAGCCATTGAACGGCAATGGAAAGAACAGCGGCGCGGAAATGACTGATGAAACCTGCGACAAGTGCGGAGCGCCAATGGTGATGAGAAAAAGCAGGTATGGCAAATTTCTCGGCTGTTCAAAATACCCTGAATGTAAAAACATTAAAAAAATTTCCAAAAGCACAAACCCCTCTGAATAAAAATCAGATAGTAAAATAATATATATGGTGAAAAAACCGACAATCAATGTTTTGCTGGAAAAAGTGAAGGAATACAAGCCGGACGCTGATTTGGACCTGATCCGGCTGGTTTATGATTTCGCAGAAAAAGCGCATGAAGGCCAGACTAGAAAAAACGGCGAACCATATATCGGGCACCCGCTGGCTGCCGCAATGATTTTAGCTGATATGCGCATTGACCCGGTTATCATCTGCGCAACCCTCCTGCATGATGTTCCGGAAGACACTAACATAAGCTTGGAAGAAATAGAAAAAAATTTCGGCAAAGAAATCGCCTCCATGGTAAGAGGCATTACTAAATTGGGGAAATTAAAATACCGCGGCGTGGAGCGCTACATTGAAAATCTGCGCAAAATGTTTATTGCCATGTCTGAAGATGTTAGGGTGATGATTATCAAATTTGCCGACCGCATACACAATCTTTCAACTCTGTCTGCTCTGCCGACGCAAAAACAATACCGCGTAGCCTTGGAAAGCCTGGAAATTTACGCTCCCATCGCCAACCGTTTAGGCATGGGCGAAATGAAGGGCATGCTGGAAGATTTGTCGTTCCAATATGTTTATCCAAAAGAATATCAGGAAACAAAAAAAATACGCGACGAAAAAATGAGCAATAAAAAAAATTTCCTGCGCCGGTTGCAGGATACGACCAAGAAAGAGTTGAAAGAAGTCGGTATTGAGGTAATCTCACTTCACGGCCGGGATAAGAGGCTGTACAGCCTTTATAAAAAATTGCAGAGAAAAAAAAATGACATTGCCAAAATATATGATTTAGTGGCAATCAGAATAATCGTGCCGACAATTGCCGACTGCTATGCCACGCTTGGCATTATCCATAAAGTCTGGAGGCCTCTAAAAGGCAGAATTAAGGATTACATCTCCCAGCCAAAGCCGAACGGCTACCAGTCCCTCCATACCACTGTATTTTGTGAAAACGGTGAAATGGTGGAATTCCAAATCCGCACGCCGGAAATGCAAGAAGAGGCTGAATACGGCGTGGCCGCGCACTGGCATTATGACGAATACGGAAGCCGTCTGCCAAAAAAAGAAATAAACTGGGTCAAAGAGCTGGCAGAAATACAAAAAGACCTGCTCAACGGACTGTCAGATCTGGAAGAAATAAAAGTTGACTTTCTGCAGAATAGAATTTTTGTCTTCACGCCCAAAGGCGATGTTATTGATCTGCCGGAAAGCGCCACGCCCGTTGATTTTGCCTATTATATCCACACCAACATTGGCGACAAATGCAGCGGCGCGCTGGTCAATGACCAGCTCACTTCGCTGGACACTGAATTGAAAAACGGCGATGTAGTGGAAATCCTTATTGATAAAAACCGAAAAGGGCCGGGCCACGACTGGCTGAAATTCGTGCACACGCACACTGCGCGCGAACACATCCGCAATGCTCTCAAACAAAATCGAACTTCTTTAAACCCTGTGAATTGGTTCAAAAATTAAGTAAGTTCGCGCAGAATCCTCTGCAATTCTTCTGAAGAAAAATAAGCGATAGTAATTGTGCCCTTGCCGCCGCGCTGGGTAATGTGGACTTTTGTGCCCAAACGCTCTTCCAGCAGCTGTTCTGAAGCAAGCAGATTCGGATCTTTGCGCACCGAGCCCTTGCGCGAACTCACAGGCTTGCGGGAAATGACATCTTCCACATCGCGCACGCTCATTTTCTCTCCCAGCATGCTTTAAAAACTTCTTTTTGCTCGTTTTCGTTTTTTAAACTCAATAGCGCTTTTGCCTGGCCAGCGCTGATTTTTCCATCAGCCAAAGCCCGCTGAATAATTTCCGGCAGGCCGAGCAGGCGCACCATATTGGCAATTGTGGAACGGTTTTTGCCAACCTGTTCAGCAACATCTTCCTGTGTGAGGTTAAATTCATCAATCAATCGCTGGAAAGCAAAGGCTTGTTCAATAGGGTTTAAATCCTGCCTCTGTATATTTTCTATTAAAGCCAGTTCCAGCCTTTCCTGCTGGGTAGCGCTCCTGACCAAAGCCGGGACTGTTGCCAAGCCGGCAATCTGCGCAGCGCGGAAACGTCGTTCGCCGACTATCAACTCATACCCGCCATCCTCTTTTTCAGTCACCACCAAAGGCTGCAAGATGCCGTGCTTTTTAACAGAAGCGACCAGACCCGCCATTTCTTCGTGTGAAAAACTTTTTCGAGGCTGTTCTGAATTAGGAACAATTTCTGAAATTTGAAGCTGCCAGATTTTATCGCCGTTTTCGGCAATTCCTGTCTCTTTTCTGATTATTTTTCTAATGCCTGATACAGGCAAAAGCGAACTTAGGCCTTTTCCTAAAACCATAAAATTAATTAATCTTATTATGCTTGTCTAAAATTTCCCGCGCCAGCCGTTCATAGGCAGAAGCGCCCTTGCCTGACGGCTCGTAATGGAAAATTGACTGGCCAAAACTTGGCGCTTCAGCCAGGCGCACTGTCCGCGGAATGACGGTGCGGAAAATAGTGTTGGGGAAATACTGATATAACTCATTCATTATTTCCTCGGACAAACGGGTGCGTTTGTCAAACATTGTTATTACCGCTCCCATTATCTTTAATTCCGGCTTGATGTGGGTCTGCACTAAATTAATTGTCTGTAAAAGCTGTCCCAGCCCTTCCAGAGCATAATATTCAGCCTGAACTGGTATTAAAAGTTCATCAGCAGCCACTAAACTGTTGACTGTTAAAAGCCCGAGTGAAGGCGGGCAGTCAATAATAATATAATCATAGGCATGGCTTACTTCAGCCAGCATATCAGCCAGCTGATGCTCGCGCCTTTCCATATCCACCAACTCAATATTGGCGCCTGCCAGATCAGCAGTAGCCGGGGCTATGCGCAGGCCCTCGTGCGCAGTATTCCTGATAATATCATGAAGGCGCTTCTGCTTGGCCAAAGCTTCGTAAACTCCGCCTTCTATTTTATCTCGGCTTAGGCCCAGCCCGCTGGAAGCATTGGCCTGCGGGTCCATATCCACCAGCAGGACAAATTTTCCGAGTTCAGCTAAAAAAGCAGCCAGATTCATGGCCGTGGTTGTCTTCCCTACTCCGCCTTTTTGATTAACAATGGAAATTATTCTACCCATGGCAGTATTATACCATAAAATTGACAAAAAGATAAATATTGTGTATAATGCACCCACTCTTAAAGCCGTCGTGGCGGAATTGGCAGACGCGCACGACTCAAAATCGTGTGGGCTTACGCTCATGTGGGTTCGATTCCCACCGACGGCACCAGCGAGGAATTTTGGGCGAAAAAATCAGTTGGCGATTTTGTTCGGGGAAAAGAAAATTTTTTCACTTTATATATGTCATTAAAAGATAATTTCAAAAAATATTTTTCTAAAAAGCGTCATATTGCTGCCGTTATTGTTATTGTTGTTTTGTTAACAATCATTGGGCTAAACAATTATTTGCCAATTGGACAGGGTAATTATAATCAAAAACAAATTGATAAAATTCATTCTTCCGCGCCCCCCGGCCGCTTCAGCTTTACCGTGCTCGGCGATAATAAAAATAGCTTTAAAATATTTAACAAAATCCTGAAAGACATTGATAATAATCACTATGCTTTTGCCATTGATGTCGGGGATTTGGTGTATGACGGCGAAAAAGCGAAATACAGGATTTTTTACAATATGATAAAAAACGAGCAGACGCCATTTTTGGTCGCGGTTGGCAATCATGATATCCGAGAAGGCGGGGCGGAAAACTATTTTGATATTTTTGGCAAATTTTATTATTCATTTGATTACGATAATTCCTTGTTTATTGTTTTAGACGATGCCAACGAAGATAAAATTGACGCGGTGCAAATGAAATGGTTGGAGGAACAATTGCAGAAAAACTATCAGCATAAATTTGTCTTTTTACATGTGCCAGCTTTTGACCCCCGTCCCGACACCAATCATTCCTTATCTGATAAACAGAACGCTCAAGAATTTATTAATTTAATGGAAAAGTATAAAGTTGATACTGTTTTTGCTTCCCATATTCATGCTTATTTTGATGAAATAAAGAACGGAATAAATTATGTCATCACCGGCGGTGCTGGTTCAGAATTATGGGGGATTGACGCCGACCATTATTTTAATCATTATATTAAAGTAGAAGTTGACAGCGACAAAATTATCAAAGAGGTTATCAGATTTCCATCCGTTGATTATAATTGGTTTGATAGATTCTTTTATAATATTTGGACTTATGTCAATGGTTTTTGGGTAACGCATAAATTATTTGTAATTTTACTTTTGATAATTTTTATACTGTTGATTGATGTATCTTTTGGCAAGGTTAAAAATTATTTGAAAGAATTTGCCGCCAAAAGAAAGACTTGAAATTGTCATATGAAAACTTTTTTTGACATTCTTACCGCCATTTGCTTGATAATAACTGCTCTGCCAGCGGTTATTTTGTTATGGCATCGGAAAGGCCTGAAACCCTGCTGGGAAACCAGGCATAAAAAATTTTCATTCTGGCTATCAATAATTCTGCTTCTTGGAACAGCCACTGTATTGTACGGCAGTTTTATTGAGCCGAGATTATTAATTGTAAACTACCAAACAATTGAGCTGGAAAAAATTGGCCAGCCGATCAAGATTGCTTTTGTGGCTGACACGCAAGTTGGTAAATACAAACAGGCTGAATTTATTAAAAAATTGGTGCAGAAAATAATAGAATTAAAGCCTGACATGGTATTACTGGGCGGAGACCAGATTGACAATGAAATTTATGATCCGCGGGAATTATCCTATCTGGAACCGCTGAAAGAACTGGCGCAAAAAATACCAGTCTATGCGGTTAATGGAAATCATGAATACGGAATCTGCTGGGATGATTCTGAAAAAAATACAAAATATTCCGGCGCTGACATGAGTCTGGAAACAAAAAAAGCCATGGAAGGGCTCAGCATCAATTATCTAGTTAATGAAATTGAAAAAATTAATCTAAACGGCCAGGAATTTTATTTGTTCGGCGCTGATGAATATTGGGCTAAAAAAATGGATTTCAAACCGATTCTGCAAATCAAAGATGATTTGCCGATTATTGCGCTCATCCACAACCCCGGATTTATGGAAATCGCCCACCCAATGGCTGATTTATTTTTGTGCGGGCACACCCACGGCGGACAGGTCCGCCTGCCATTCATCGGGCCGATAATGAATTCCAATGATAACCTGCCTAAAAAATATTACCAGGGCCTGCATGATTATTTGGGAGCAAAAATATTCATAACCAGCGGGGCTGGCGAAACCGGCGCCCGCGCCCGCCTCTTCAACCCGCCGGAGATTGTGCTTTTGACGATAAAATAATTCACTCCGGCCATTCATAGCTCTTAAACACCCACTCTGCCACATCCCTGGCTTCTGTAAACCGCGCTTCATGGCTGTTGGCGCCCAAAATAATAACATTGATAAAATGGCCTTTGCCATCCCCGACTTGCATTATGAAATTATACCCGGAAGCCGAAATATAGCCGGTTTTACCTCCGCGCATTTCCGGCAATTGATTAGGAATCCAGCCAAGCAAAAGCCAGTTAGTGCTCCAAAAATGATGATTGGCATTCCTCTGTGCAGAATAAAGATTGTATTCTTTGGTCATCAGCGCAGTCCAAATTCTTTTTTTCTGCAATGCCTCCTGCAAAAGAATTGACAAATCAGACGCTGAAGAGACATTTGTTTCATCCAAGCCGGAAGAGTCAGTAAAAACAGTTTCCATCATGCCAAGCTCCCGCGCTTTTTGGTTCATCCGTTCAACAAAAACGTTTTGTTCAAAGCCTAAAGCATTAACCAGGGATAAAATCGCTTTGTTTGATGAGCCTATCAAAGCTGTGTGCCACAAATCCTCCAAAGTATAAACATCGCCGGCGTAAACATGCGTATCAAGCGAATCTTCCCCGATGACTGTGGTAGTGGCTGGCCAGTTTGGACGGTGTTCTAAAATTATCAATGCGCTCATCAGCTTGGTCAGGCTGGCAATCGGCCTGGCAGAATACTCATTTTTGCGGAATAAAACAGCCCCGGTTTTTACATCTTTGGCAAAAATGCTTCCAGCGCTGAATTTCGCGCTGTCCAGCATTTCGCCTTTTAATTCGGGGAATTTCGGCTTAACTTCTGCCGGCGGAGAGACCTGCACATCGCCGCCGCGATTAAGCTGGCTGGCTGTTATTTCCAAAGGCTTGATTATTTTGCTGACTAAAACTTCATTTTGTTTCGGCAAATCAAAATTTGACAAATAAAAAGCGCCAAAACACATGCTGACAGCAAAAACCGCCAGCCATTTCCGCCACTTGCCGCCCCTATCGTTGAATGGATTGTTGTCTAAAAAATTTCCGTCCATAATCAGCTTTCAATAGATGTCTTTTTAAGAATATTTTCTATAAATTCGTGATGGTGGATTTTTTCATATTCCGGCAGGTCGGCCGCGCTATCCACTCCCAAATGCCTCAAGGCTTCAAAAGACAGGGAAAAAGTGGGGAGAAATTTGCCTTCTTCTTCTTTTTCTTCTACCAGCCCGCGGATGAGCAGATTGCGCAGAATTATGGCGCAATTCACTCCGCGTATCTGCTCCAGCTCCGGCCGGGTAATCGGCCCGCGATAGGCAATGACTGTCAAAGTTTCCAGCTGGGCCCTGGTGAGTTCTCCGCTTGCTTCTTCTTTTATAAATAAATCAACAGCTTGGCTGTTAAGCGGGTTGGTTGACATCTGGACTTGGGCGTCTATTTCCAAGATGCGGATTCCTGACTCCACCCTGTTGTATTTTAGCTTCAATTCTTCAACCGCTGATTTTATTTCAGATTCTTTCTGCTGCGTCGCTTTAGCGATTTCTTTGTGCGAGAGGGGCTTTGAAGCGACAAATAAGATTGATTCTATTTGCGACGGTAAAAACATATTAAGTTTTTTCTATGACAATGTCATTAAATGATTGTTTTTGCTTTAAAAATACCGCTTTCTGCTTGACTAATTCCAGCAAAGCCAAAAAACCAATGATTACTTCAGTGCGGCTCTGGCTGTCCTGCAAAACAGCAGAAAAATTAACCGCTCCTCCGCCTGACAGCAGTGCCCTGATTTGGTTGATTTTTTCTTCCAGAGAAACAGTCTTGTCAATGTGCGTCTGCGGCAACGGCTTGAGTGGCTGAATGCGCTGGAGCAATTTTACCATGCTCTCCCTCATTGATTCCAGAGCTAAATTTTCCGGCGGTATAAATTCCTTGCGCTTTCTTGGCGGCTCAATCCTGAACACAGCCCGTTTGTTTTCCTGCCAAGCCTGATGGATTTTACGGCTGGCTTCAATAAAAACTTTATACAAGCGCAACTGCTCTTCCAGGCTAGAGCCTCCCTCTTCTTCTATATCCATTTGCGGCAAAAGCTTTTTTGACTTTAACAGCAAAAGGCGCGCGGCGATTAATAAAAAATCAGCCAATTCTTCCGGCTTCCGGTTTTCTATCTGGTTTAAATAATTTAAATATTGTTCAGTGACTGCTGACAAGGAAACTTCGGAAATATCCAGCTTTTCTTCATCAATCAAACTAAGCAGCAAATCCAGCGGTCCGGAAAATTGTTCTAACTGAAAATTTTTCATGAAAAATTATTTTAACGGCAGTTTCCCCTGTTTTTCTTTCAGTAAATTTTGGCTAACTTTAGCGCCTTTTTGAGTTAATTTCACATGGGTTATAAACCATTTATGGGGCGTACGCCTGCCATAGCCCACAATAAGCTCTTTATCAATCAGACGCTCTAAACTCTTAGTAATAATCCCCTCTTGATATTTTTCAGATGGCTTTTTTTGTTGTTTAACGTAAAACTGACGTAAAAACTTACGCTCCACTTTTCCTCCTCTTTCCAAGCATAAAAGCAGAATAGATTTTTGGAGAGAACTCAATAACATAATTGCAAATCAATGCGGTTCATATCGCGCGGGAAAAGCGTAGCTTCTTTGATATTTTCAATTCCCAAAAGTTTGGCAGTTAAGCGCTCCAAACCGATTGCCAGCCCGCCCTCCGGAGGCATTCCGTATTTAAACGCTTCCAGATAAAATGAAAAATTTTCCGGCTTTAGCCCCCATTTTTTGATATTGGAAACCAATTGCTCGTAATTATTAATGCGCTGTCCGCCGGTTGTGATTTCCACTCCGCGGAAAAGCAGGTCAAAACCCTTGGTATAATCCGGATCTGCCTCATCAGGATATGTATACATTGGCCGTTTCTTAGTTGGATAATGGGTGATGAAAACAAAATCAGAATCATCCTTCTTTTTAATGTAATCGCTGATAAACTGCTCTTCATTCGGCTCCAGATCAGGCTCTTCAGTGTGATCCACGCCAGTTTCTTTTTTAACTATTTTCTGCACTTCGCGGAGCTTCAAAGAAGGAATTGTTTTAGGAACTTTTGGCAAATCAACCCTAAGTAATTTCAATTCTTTAGCGCATTTTCCTTTCAAATGCTCCATTAAATATCTTAAAAATTCTGTTTCCACTGCCATTACATCTGTATGGTCTTTAATAAAACCCATTTCAAAATCCAAGCTGGTGTATTCGTTCAAATGGCGGGTGGTGGCATGCTCTTCTGCGCGGTAAACATTGCCCACGCAGAACACGCGCTCAAAAATTCCCACCATTATCTGCTTGTAAAACTGCGGGCTTTGCGCCAGAAAGGCCTGATGTTCAAAATATTTAACTTTAAAAACATTGGCTCCGCCTTCAGTTGAAGAGCCGACGATTTTCGGCGCCTGGAATTCTGTAAAGCCCTCGCCACGCAAAAACGCCCTAAAGGCCTCAACAATTTCAGCCTGAATTGTAAAAACCGCCTGCTTTTTCTGCGTGCGCAGAGTTATCGGCAAATGGTCCAGATAAACATCAAGCCCGATTTTCTCATCTCCCAAATCTAATGGCAATGACTCTGCTTCTGCCAAAATTTTGAAATTTTTCGCCAAAAGCTCAATTTCGCCGGTCGCCAAATCCGAATTGACGTTCTTTGCCCCGCGCTTGTTCACGATCCCGCTGATTTGCGCCACAAATTCTCCGCGCACTTTTTTCGCTTCTTCATAATCATCACCCAATTCTGTTGGCGCGCAGACAACCTGAATCAGGCCTGTCCGGTCGCGGATATCAAGAAAAATAATCTTGCCCAAATTCCGCCTTGTCTGCACCCAGCCCTGAATCAAAACCCCCTTCCCAACCTGTGAAATTGTGTCTGAAATAAGTGTTCTTTGCATAATATGCTACATGTTATATGCCTCACGGCTTCAATCGATTAATTGTTCGTGGGAACGGAATGCATTCCCGTATATGTTCTGCGCCTGACATCCATCTTACCATTCTTTCCAGTCCAATGCCGAATCCGGAATGAGGAACTGAACCGTATTTGCGCAAGTCCAAATACCACTCATAATCTTTTTTATTCAAACCATCATGCTTAATTCTTTTCAAAAGCAAATCATAATCATCTTCCCTTTGCGAACCGCCGATTATTTCGCCCGCGTCTTCTATAGCGATTAAATCATCATTCAAAACCTGTTCTAGATTTTCCGGGTCTGTTTTCATGTAAAACGGCTTGATGTCTTTGGGCCATTTCTCAATAAATACCGGAACATCAGAATCTTTGGTCAAAAGACCCTCGTCGTCATTGCCCAAATCTTCGCCGAATTTAATGTCAGAACCGAGCTTGTTTAATTTTTCAATTGCTTCTTTGTAAGTCAAACGATTAAATGGCTTGTCTAAAACTTTCTTCAACGGCTCTGGATTTCTTTCTAAAATAACAAATTCATTCTGGCAGTTTTCCAAGCATTTTTTAATGATAAATTTCACCAGCTCTTCTTGAATTTTCAAATTTTCATCATGTTCAACAAACGCGGCCTCTGCGTCCATCATCCAAAACTCGGTCAAATGCCTATTGATCTTTGATTTTTCCGCGCGGAATGTCGGGCCAAAATCATAGCAACGGCCGACTGAAGCAATTGCCGCTTCCAAATACAGCTGGCCTGATTGGGAAAGATAGGCAGTGCCCTCGTCAAAATATTCAACTGGAAAAAGAGTTGTTGTGCCTTCGCAGGCATTGGGAGTGAAAATCGGAGAATCAACTTTGATAAATCCATCCTGATGCAGATATTCGTTAATCGCGGAAATCACTGTATCTCGTATCTTTAAAATTGCCCATTGCTTTTTTGAGCGCAGCCATAAATGGCGGTTGTCCATTAAAAACTCTGGTCCGTGCTCTTTTTTGCTTATCGGATAATCTTCGGACAGTTGTATCAGCTTATAGCTTGTAGCTTGTAGCTCATAGATATCAGTCAATTTCGGATGCTTGCTAACTATTCCGCTTATTTCAACAGATGATTCCTGCGTGGCCTTTTCAATCTCCTGCCAAACCTGTTCTGATAATTCTTTTTTATTCGCCACTGCCTGCGCAAATCCAGACCCGTCGCGGATTTCCAAAAAAGCGATAGAGCCGGACGAACGTTTATTGTTCAGCCAGCCTTTTATAACCACTTCTTTGCCAACGTATTGAGATAATTTGTTGATTTGTGTCTCCATATGTCCTATGTCTTATGTCAGATATTTTACTCTTTTCCGCTAAAATAGGCAAGATTGAACCAGTCAGCAACTTTCCCCTCCAAATTATAAACCAAAAATTTATAAATAAAATCATGCAATCTCTGATAATTTGAAATTTGAAATTTGAAATTTGAAATTTTCTGCCAATCATAGGAATTTAAAATCTCCAAATCTTTCTTGATTTCCGCGCTGGGGATGTTGTCAGCATGAGTGATATTAAATCCTAAACAATTCAGCAATTTGACAACATAACTATCTAACATCAGCTGGTAGCTTATAGCTGATAGCTTATAGCTATTGACGAACTCCAACCAGCTCAAAGTGATAGCAAATAATCTTTCATCTTTTTCCCCTTCATGTAAAATCTTGTCTAAAAGCGAAACAATATATCCGGCGGACAAGCTTTTTTGCAAATCCCGGCGGATATTAGCAAAAATATTTTCTGGGACGACTTTTGTCAGATGGTCAATCTCCTTGCCTGGGATGATTTCTGCCTCCACCAAAGAAAACGGCTCCAGATGAGCCGAATTCTTGCTGGTAATTTTTTTCACTCCCCTCGCCAGCGCTTTTATCTTCCCTTTTTCTTTTGTGTACAAAGAAATAATCTGGTCAAATTCTCTGTAGTCGCGACGAGAAAGAATAATACTTTGCATAGTATTAAAACTTATACAGAAAAGAGAAAAATAGCAACGCTACCGTCGCCACAATAATGCCTCCAACCGTAAGCCAAGAAATAACATTGCCAATCAGCTTGTTGGTGTGTTCGCCCATTATCTGCTTGTCATTGATAATCTTCAAGACAAAAATCAAAATAATCGGCAGTAAGATGCCGTTTACATCCTGCGAAAAAATCATTATTTTTATCATTGATAAGCCGGGAATCAGAACCATAATCGCCGGAATTGCAATTGTGCCGAATATAATGCTGTAAAATATTTTTGCTTCGCTCCATTTTTTGTTAAACCCATAATCCCAGCCGAATGCCTCGCAAATGGCATAGGAAGTGGCAGTGGGAAGGATGAAAGCGCCCAGCATTGAGGCCACAAACAAGCCAAAGCTGAATAGAATCTGGGAAAAATGCCCTGCCAATGGCTGTAAGGCCAGAGCCGCATCCTTGACATCAGTAATCCGTATGCCTGATTTGTAAAGCGTATAGGCAGTGCTGATAATTATGAAAAAACTTACTATGTTTGTTATAAAAGCGCCGATAAAAACTTCTGTTTTTTCAGCTCGGTAATGCCTGATATTCAATCCCTTGTCAACCACATAGGACTGGATGAAAAACTGCCCCCAAGGCGTAATAGTCGTGCCGATAAGGGCTATCATAGCCAGAAGAAAAGGCGCGGATAATTCAAGCGTCGGATTAACCAAAGCTGACAAAGACTCGCCAAAATCCGGGTGAATAATAAAGCCATTGATTATATAAACCAGATAAAAAGCCGAGAAAACCAAAAAAATCCTCTGGGTTGTCTTGAACGAGCCCTTGTATAAAATCAGCCCGACCGCCAGCGCGCAAATCGGCACTGACCAATATTTTGAAATATTGCCGATTTCAAATGATGAAGCAATGCCGGCGAATTCAGCGGTGATGGTGCCGATATTTGCAACCAGCATTGTTATCATGGCAAACAAAGTCCATTTCACTCCGAATTTCTCCCGTATAATTCCCCCGAGCCCCTGCCGCGTTACCAGGCCGATTCTAACGCCCATTTCCTGCGTAATTGCCAAAGAAAAGGTAATTAAAAACAGCACCCAAAGCATTTTCAAGCCAAAATGCGCGCCGACGATTGAATAAGTGGAAATTCCGCCGGCGTCATTGTCAGCATTGGCCGCAATTATGCCGGGCCCGATGACGCTGAAGAAAAAAATTATTCTCACCCACAAATTTCTTTTTTTATCTGTTTTTTCCATAACTGATTACGCTTTAGGCACAAAACAGCGCATAATATCATCAACCGTAACAACCCCGAGCAGTTTGTTGTCTTTGTCAACAACTGAAACTGAAAGCAGATTGTATTTTGTCATAATTGACGCTATTTCAGTCAATTTGGTTTCAACTCTGATTGGCGGAACATGGCTTATTCTTTTCATAAGATTCTTCATGGTTTCATCATTTGGATTAATGAGCAGCCTGCGCATTGATACCACGCCCTGAAAGCGATTGTTGCTGTCAACAATATAGATAAACTGTACTGAACGGTGCATATGAGAATGCTTCCTGATTTTTTCTATAACCTCCGAGACAGTGGATTCAGTCCCGGCAGTAATATATTCAGTGCTCATCAAACCGCCGGCTTCGTCTTCTTCATATTCCAGTATTTTTTTCACGTTATTGATATCTTTGTTAAGCGGCAGGCCGTCAATCATTTTCTTGGCTTCCCGTCCGGGCAACAGCTGTATCAAATCTACCAGCTCATCAGTGGACATTTTTGACATAATATTGGCTGACCTGTCCACTCCCAAATGCTGGACTAACAGCTTCTGTATTTCAGGCTGGATTTCTTCCAAGACTTTTGCGGCTGTAACTTCATCCAATGATTTCAACAGCAAACTGCCCTGGCGCAAATTTAATTTTTCAATAACATTGGCAATATCAGCCGGGTGCATTTTAACCAGATGTTCCTTGCCGATTGCCAATTGTAATTTATCGCCAATCAACTGAACTTCTTTCCATTCCATCAGATGCGGCTTAAATAAATGAAAAATCGGCTCTTTAATGCCAAGCCGCCGGAATAGCCCGAAAGTGGAAACATCAATTGCCAAAAGGCACATTTTCCCCTGCAAAAGCCCGAATTGCAAATCATTCACTCTCACCACCTTGGCGCCGGTCAAATCAACAATCTGCCTGTCAATAATATGCTGGCACACAGGCAAAAATTCATGCTTTTGCGGCATAACGTCAGCAATCCGGTCCTTATTGACATTCAAAATAATGGCGTCAGAGCTCCAGCTGGAAACATTTTTTGAAGGTATAAAGAAAACTTTTTTTGATTTTTTATCACACATTAAAATCCCTGCCACTGGCGGGTGGTTTTTCTGGTCAGACTCTATTAAAATGTCAGTTAAATTGCCGAGCAATTCGTCGTTCTTGTCATGAACGCGGTTATTTATAATGGTGCTGAAGTAAAACATAATATCTTGTCATTCCGAGCGCAAGCGAGGAATCTTTCTTACCTCAAACGCTCTTAAAAAAAGATTAATTAAATTAAAGTTAGTATTTCTTTATAAAAGATCCCTCGTCACTTCGTTCCTCGGGATTTACCCAACCAACTTTCCAAAATTAACATCGCCGCCTTCTCGTCCCTGCTAACTCCCCCGACCCCCAAGCGGTCTGCTTCGCGCGAGGTAAACCTCTCATCAATAAATATTACCTCTATGGGATTCAATTCCTGCAGTTTTTCCATAAATTCCCTTACTGACTTAGTATTTTCATTCTCTTCCCCGTTTAATCCAAGCGGAAGCCCGACTATAATTTTTTTGATATTTTTATTTTTTATTATTTCAATTATTTTTTCTCTTTTAATTCTGTTATCGCTCCCGCTAATCTGCCCAGCAGGCAGGGCTATTTTCAAATCAACGTCGGCAATCGCCAAACCAATTTTTTTCTTGCCATAGTCAATTGCTAAGATATTCATACTAATTTCTCATTGGGCCGGCGCGTGGCAACTATAATGCCATTTTCAGCCACGACGACTGTGTGTTCAAAATGCGCGCATAAGCTGCTGTCGGCTGTTTTGATGGTCCAGCCGTCCGCGACCGTGGCAATGCGGTAATCACCCATGGTTATCATTGGCTCAATGGCAATCACCACTCCGGGCTGGATTTTCCAGCTTTCCAATTTTTTGTCATAATAATTAGGCACCCTCGGCTCTTCATGTATGCCATGGCCCACGCCGTGTCCGACTAAATCGCGCACAATGCCGTAATTTCCCTGCGATTTTACATAATCCTCAATCGCCCGGCCGATGTCAGCAATTGTTCCGTTGATTTTCACTGCTTTAATTCCAACTTCCAAGGCTTTTTTTGTTACAGCAAGCAATTTCAATGTTTTTTCAGGCACTTTGCCGATCGGAACTGTAATTGATGTATCTGTAAAATACCCTCTCCAAGCCATGCCAATATCTATACTAAAAACATCCCCCTCTTTCAAAACTTTCTCCTTGCTGGCAATCCCATGAACTAATTCATCATTGATTGAAGCGCAGATTGTGTTTGGGAACGGCTTTTCTGTTTTTTTGCCCTGATACCCTTTAAAAGCAGGCTGGCCGCCGGCTTTTTTAATAAGTTTTTCCGCTTTTTTGTCAATTTCCCACGTTGAAACTCCCGGCTTTGCCATTTTTGCCAGCTTTTCCAAAATCTCGCCCAAAATCTTTCCCCCTTGTTTAATTTTCTCCATTTCCTCCGGGGTTTTGGTGTAGGACATATAAAAACTCTCTTAATTGCTAAAAACAAATGGTTCTAACTCTTTTTTAATTAACAATCGTGAAGAGCTGGAAGCTGCTGTCAAAGCGGTTGATGGCTTAAAAGAAAAACCAATATACTCGACTTCTTTGCCTAAATGACGCACTTTTTTAATAGCTGGAATTAAATCCGTATCCGAAGAAATCAAAATGGCAACATCATAAATATTATCATAAGCGCCAACCAATAAATCCACAGCCAGCTTCACATCCACACCTTTTTCATGGTAAGTGTTGTTATTATTGATAATATAACCTCTCTTAATGACAAAATTCTGCTTGAGCGATATCAAATGTGCAAACAGTTTTTGTTGTTCACGCCTTAACTCCTGGCCTTTTTCATTCCCCTCTTCTGCCCTGACTATTCCAATGTAATAACGGCAGGAAATAATATTACAGCCCCGCGCCAGCCATTCGGCCAAACCGCGAAAATTAAAATTAGTTAAATTTCCAATATTCAAATCGGGCGATTTCATTTTATGATAAAAATTGCTGCCGTCAATATAAACTGCCACTCTCTTAAGAGCATCGCCCATATTTTTGCTTAAAAATAAAAAACCCGCCGTATGGCCTTGCGGCCATAGAACGGGTGTTTTTAACTGTTTTAAGTATAACAAATCCACAAGCGCTTGTCAAGGATAGCGCTCTGTGGATAAATTTAGGGGTTTTGGTGTAGGACATAAAAACAAATTTTCAACTTTTTAATATTTGTCTAATAATATCCTCTCAATCTCCTCATCCACCCTGTCAATATTCACCTCTCCGTCAACTGTGACTAATAAATTCAAATCGCGGTAATAGTCCAAAATCGGCTTGATGGCAATATTGCCCTGGTCAGCAATCCGTTTTTTGATGGTTTCAGGATTATCATCTTTGCGGATGATTAATTTTTCCTTACATTCAGGACAGCCAGCGATTTTTTCATTCTCCGGAGAATAAGGCAGGATAAAACCGCAAGCCGGGCAGACCTTGCGCTTGGTCAAACGGTTAAAACTGGTTTCATCTGATAATTTAATTTCAATCGCCATTACCTCATCAGCCAGATTTTTCTCAACAAAAAACTCCTGAATTTTTTTCGCCTGCTCTACATTGCGGATGGCGCCGTCCAAAACCACGCCTTGGTTATTATTTAAATATTTTTCTATTTCCCTGAAAGCCAGCTTATAAATCAACTCATCAGACACTAATCTACCGGCTTTCATCTCTGCTAATTTTTTCTTGTCTGCCGGGTCTGCTTGCAAGTCTGCGTCCAGCGCGCGCAACAAATCGCCGGTAGAAATATGGCCGTAATTATAGCGTTTTGACATCAAGCGGGCCTGCGTGCCCTTCCCAGAGCCCGGAACGCCCATCAAAATAATAATTTTTTTCATAAATTATTAAAATGCTCCACAAACACTTTCATCAACCCCTCTTTATCCTGCCGGCTGATTTTGTAAGTATTTTGCAAGCGCAAAAGGGTTTCGTAAATCTGCTGTAAAGAAATCTTGCCATCACTGTGCCGGCGGGCGATAATCGCCTGCTCAACTATATTTTCATCAGATTTTCCCACGCTCAAAACATTGGCATGGGAAACCAGCTTTTTTATCTCTAATTCTGACAATTGATGCTCTTTGGTTGAATATTTGGCCGAAGAGCCGAAAATAGTGCTGAATAGACCCATACTGAATGGCTTAATTTCAAACTTATTATAGCGGAAAAAAATTGATTTGGCAACCTTTGTATGTTATAATAAATTAAATTTTAACTGGAGGTCAGCAATGAAATTATCTCAAAGAGCATCCGACTACCTTTCTGGTGATTGGTGGTTGGCCCCTTTCACTGTGGGCACTTTCTTCGCCGCCACACAAGTGGTCATGGCTCTCAATATCGGCACCGCTTTTAACACTTTCAACAACTGGTTGGGGGTCCCATATGGGTGCTTCTCCAACATTTGGATTAACATCCAACAGTGGACGGTGTTTGGTTTGGAGATCACGTTGTTCTTTATCATTGTAGCAAGTATATGGATGGCCATAATAGCTATCTGCCTATTTACCCCTCACCTCTTACACGCCATACCAAAACACATCAAAAAACTGCTCATTACCTCGCCAACACCAGTCACCACAATTGTTCAGCCGTAAATTCCAAAGGATACGGCGTCGCTCCTCGGCTCCGTATCCCCATAGCAGTAAAACTTTTACTTCTGCGGGGAGCCGAGGAAAATGAAAACACCCGCTCAAGAATCTGAGCGGGTGTTTTTTTGTTTTATATAATTGACAATTTTAAAAATTTAAAATACACTAAATGCATAATCTTTAACCTTTTAAAAGGAGGGCCAATGAATAAACATACCCGAATTTACGGTCAATCTCTTTTTATCGATGGGGTATTAATAAGCTGTCTCATAATTTCAATATTGAATAATGTTCCTTTACTCATCTGTTACATCTGTGACCAATGCTGCTGTGTAACAAGTCAATCCCTAATCAATTTTGCAATAATTATTTCAATAGTGTGCATTCTTCTCCCTATAACCATAAGAAATTATAGAAGAGCGCAAAAAAACTTAAAAGAAATTGATGGGGAATGACATTACAGCAACAAACCCCAAAAAAAGTAGGTTCGCTCCTCAGCACCTACTTGAGAGAAGTCAAAAATTGACTCTTCTCAAGTGCTGAGGAGCATGAAAATTAAAACACTCTGTCGCAAGACGGGGTGTTTTTTTGTCTGTTCCCTCCCCTATGAGGGGAGGGTTAGGGTGGGGTTTCGCAATTGGCCAAACCCCCTCCTGCCTCCCCCTCATAGGGGGAGG
>CAZHEJ010000005.1:0-24003 GCA_964531615.1 uncultured Gammaproteobacteria bacterium
GAGGGGATTATTTTAAAGCCAATTAAGGGGAGAATTATAGAACCAATGAAAGAATACAAACAAAATCTATGAAACTTTTAATCACCGGCGGACTCGGCTTTATCGGAAGCAATTTTGTCCGCTACATGCTAAACAAATATTCCGAGATAAAGCTGGTCAACTACGACAAACTTACCTATGCTGGCAATCTAGATAATCTGCGGGATATTGAGAACAATCCGCGCTATGTTTTTGTGCAGGGCGATATTATTGATTTAGAGCATTTGAATAAAGTGATTCAAGAGCATAAAATCACCCATCTCGTCAACTTTGCGGCCGAGACCCATGTTGACCGCTCAATCCACGGCGGATGCAAAGATTTTGTTTTAACGAACACATTAGGTGTTCAAATGCTTTTGGACGCGGTCAGAAGCAATAAATTAGAAAAATTCGTCAATGTTTCCACTGACGAGGTTTATGGCGCGCTTTCTCTGGATTCTCCGGACAAATTCACGGAAAAAACACCCATCTTGCCCAACATGCCTTATGCCGCAGCCAAAGCAGGCGGGGACTTGATGTGCAACGCCTATTTTGTTACGCACAAAGTTCCAGTGATTGTTACGCATTGTTCTAATAACTACGGACCATACCAGTTTCCGGAAAAAATAATCCCGTTTTTTATTTTCAAATTATTAAACAATCAAAAAGTGCCAATGTACGGCGATGGTTTGTATGTGCGCGATTGGATTCAGGTTTTGGACCATGCCAGCGCCTTGGATTTATTATTGCAAAAAGGCGAACCCGGACAGGTTTACAATATTGGCGTGGACAATGAGCGCAGTAATATGGAAATTACCAAGATGATTTTGAAAATTATGGGAAAAGGCGAGGAGATGATTGAGCATGTGGCTGACCGGCCGGGCCATGACCGCCGCTACGCCATTGACGCGTCTAAAATTCTCTCCCTCGGCTGGCAGCCAAAATATACCCGCGATAAGTTTGAACAAGGCCTGCGAGAAACAGTTGAATGGTATTTAAGCAATAAAGAGTGGGTGGAGAAGTTGAATAAAAGAAAAGAAGAATTGAATCCGCATATTGTCAACAAGTAAACAGAGTAAGTATGCTAATTAAAAAATTTAAAAACTGCAAAGAAATTATAGCTGGAGACAACTGCATTTTGCGGGAATTGTTAAGCTGTAATAGTGATAAAGTGGAAAGCAGGTATAGTTTGGCCTGGGCAAAGGTGCCAGTCAGCCAAAAGACATATGAACATGCGATGAAAACAACAGAAGTATATTTTATTCTGAAAGGCAATGGGATAATGCATATTGGAGAAGAAGTGCAGGAAGTTGAGCCCTTTGACACAATTTATATTCCGTCCAATGCAAAACAGTATATTGAGAATATCGGCAATGAAGAGCTATTATTTTTGTGCATTGTTGACCCGGCGTGGAAAAAAGAAGATGAAGCGGTTTTGAATTAAATTTAATTTTATGAAAAAATTCCAAACATTCACCCTCAAAAAAATCCCCACCGACCGTTTTATCATGAGCCCTGTGGAGCTGAAAGAATATATTGATTTTGAAGTCAGGCGGGTTTATTTTATCACTGAAATTAAGACGCCGACCGGGGCGCATTGCCATAAAATTGAAGAAGAGTTTTTTATTATGATAAAAGGAACCTGTACGGCCGTGATTGACCAAGGCAAGGGGATGGAAGAAATTAAAATGACTGCTCCCGTTTCAGCAATTTATGTTCCGCCCTATGTCTGGCATGGTTTCAAGGATTTTTCTTCGGACGCAATTTTGTTAGCTTTGAGCTCCACCAACTACAATCCGGACAGGAGTGATTATGTTGAGGATTATGAGGAGTTTAAGAAAGCCCGCAAAGCTTGACAAGCTTACAATGCCGGGTTTGACAAAAAATGATTTTTGAGTTAATTTAAAACTATCTTTAGAATAGTTTTTTGTTCTTTTCACCTTTAACATAAAAGGGAGGAGAAAGATGTCAAACAAATTTGAATGCGAGTGTTCTGTTTTCGGCGTGAGTGGTTATCGTTACGCCGCCGTTTCGGCACAGAATACTGCTATTCAGCTCATTCATCGTGGGGAAGAAGCCTTTGGCATGGCCTCATTTGACGGGAATCTTCATCATAAAAGAATTTTGGGCACGGCCTTGAATATGAACGAGGACATGCTCAAAGAGTTGCCGGGCGAGATAGCCATTGGCCATGGCAGATATTCCACTTGCGGCGCTTCTGATTTGCTCAATTCTCAACCGCATCTTGTGCCTAATCCGCCTTTGGTTTTCTGCAGTAATGGCGATATTGTGCGGGCATGTCATCAGCGCTTGCGTAAAAAGTTAGAGAAGCATCAAGTGGTTTTTTACAGCCACAATGACGGCGAACTATTGGCCAAGTACATTGCTTTTTATTTGCAGCAAAAAAAGGATTTGCTGGCGGTTTTGAAACGTTTAATGACCGAAGCAATCGGTTCGTACTCGGCTCTGATGATTTACGACGGCAAGATGATTGCTTTTCGCGATCCCCTAGGTATTCGTCCATTAGTGATGGGACGGCGCGGTCAAGCATGGGTTGTGGCATCGGAAACTTGCGCTTTGGATATCGTTCTGGTGCGTCACGAGATTGGCGAGATTTTGCCTGGCGAGGTCGTGTTTTTTGAACCCGGCAAGAAGCCTCAACGGCATCGGTTAGTGATAAAAAATCAGTTCAAGCAATGTATTTTTGAATTGATTTATTTTGCCCGTCCGGACAGCCGAGTTTTTGAAATTTCGGTTTCTCGTTTTCGCCGGCGCTTGGGCCGTCAACTGGCGCAACAGCACCCTGTGGAGGCGGATTTTGTGATTCCAGTGCCGGATTCTGGCAATAGCGCGGCTTTGGGCTATGGCGAAGAATCAGGACTTCCAATTGGCTTTGGCCTGGCGCGGAATCACTACGTGGGCCGTACTTTTATCATGCCAAAACAGCATCGCCGCAATCTAAGTGTGCGCCAGAAGCTGAATCAGGATACGGACATGGTGAAAGGCATGATAGTGGTGGTGGTTGATGATAGCATTGTTCGCGGTACCACTTCGCGCAAAATCGTGGGTATGCTTAGAAAAGGCGGGCGGGCCAATGAGGTGCATTTGCGGATTAGTTCTCCGCCCACGCGCTTTCCATGTTTTTACGGCGTTGACACGCCAACGCGCGAGGAGCTGATTGCAAGTTCACATTCGGTAGAGGAAATCAGGGAATTTGTCAGGTGTGATTCGCTGGGATATCTGGAAGTGGAGGATTTGCGTAAAGCAGTGGAGGAACAAGGCAAAAATCCAGATGATTTCTGTTATGCCTGCTTTGATGGCAGGTATCCCACAGAAATTTAGATTAGAAATTAGAAAGGAGAAGAAACAAAAGCGGTCAAGCCAATTGACCGCTTTGTTTAAACATTGATTTTTTTTTGGAAAAATGGTAAGATGAAAAGGCATTATAATTGTGATTTATGTCAGAAAAATTTAGCCCGGATAGAAGAAAATTTTTAAAAACATTAGCCGCCGGAGCGGTTGGCTTGGTTGTGGACAATGTGGCAATCTCTGATTTAGCTTGGGCTAAAGAGATGGGCGAGGAAAAAGAAGCAAAGCCGCAGACGGCAGGATTTTTAGCCAGAGAAATTGAATTTCTGCTTGAAGGCTTAAAAGATTTGAAACAGAAGAAATTTTTAAAGTCAGAACTGGAGAGAATTCAGGAATTGGAAGCTCAAAAAACCATGGAAAGGAGATTTTCCAACAGCCAGAAGCAGATGGAAAATTATTTCAGCCCGTTTTTGCAGCAGCAGGTTGAAATCATTAAAGCCATTGGTCGGGCCGACCCTCAAAATAAAGTGCCGCAGGAAGTGGTTTTGGGGCTTGTTGGCATGGAAGGCGGCGGACAATCAGGCACAAACCCCCAAACCGGAGCAGCCGGCCATTATCAGCTGGCTAAAGAAACAGCCATTTCTCTGGGTTTAAGAGCGGATGAAAAGGTTGATGAGCGTTATTCTCTGGAGCATTCCACGCCCGCGGTGCTGACTTATCTTAAAAAACTTTATGAATCTTTTGGCCGGCAGTGGGGTTTGGCTTTGATGGCTTACAGCGGCGGGCCGGGCAAATTAGAAAGGCGGATACGGGAAAATTTTAGCTTATCCGACAAGGAAAAGTTCACTCCCGAAATGTTTAAAAGCAAAAATATCAACAGCGTGACTCTTTATTCCAAGCATTTCAAGGGGTTGGGGAAATACCACAGCATTCAGTACCCTTTTTGCGTCCAGTTTATGGCCGAAAAAATGAAAGATTTAATGCGGAAAAAAGTATGAAAGTTTTAATCCTCGGCGCCAAGGGCATGTTGGGACAGGCGCTGGCAGAATATTTGAATTTCTGATATAATACAGATGTCTTCATTCAGCTAATTTATGGCAGATTTTATGTTAGACGACATCAAAAAAATCAAACAGCTTGATTCCAAGAATATGCTCGGCAGTATTGAATTACTGCAGGGTCAGGCTGATGAGGTACAGAAGGCCGCGCAAAAATTAAAACTCCCAAATAATTATTCAAGCGTAAAAAATATAGTTTTGGCAGGAATGGGCGGTTCAACTTTGGGCACGCATGTAATCAAATCATTATTTTACCGCCAATTGCCTATTCCGTTGGAAATTGCCAATAATTATTATCTGCCGGATTATGTGGATGAAAATACTTTGGTTGTCTTATCCAGCTATTCAGGGAATACGGAAGAAGTTTTAAACGCCGCGCAAGAAGCTTTAAAAAAACGGGCAAGAATTGTCGCGATTACCAAAGGAGGTAAACTGGAAAAGTGGAGCAAAAAAAATCACTTGCCGACAATTGTGTACGAAACCAAGAACAATCTTTGCGGTTCGCCGAGAATGGGAGTCGGCTATGCTTTGTTCGGGCAGATTTTTCTGCTTGCGAAATTGGGATTTTTGAAGTTTAGTAAAACGCAGATTAATTTAGCAAAAACAGTTACGGGTAGTTTTTTGTTTAAATATGGAGTAAAAATTCCTTTGCAGAATAATCCGGCCAAGCAATTGGCGGCAAAAATAAACGAAAACAGCGTTTGGTTTATCGGTTCAGAGCATTTGTCAGGGAACGTGCACACAGCAGCAAATCAGATTAATGAAACAGCCAAACGTTTTGCCGGTTATCATCTTCTCCCAGAGTTAAATCACCACTTGCTGGAGGGAATGTTTTTTCCAAAATCAAACCCAAAGAATTTATTGTTTATTCTGTTCACTTCTGATTTATACGACAAGCGCGTGCAAAAGCGGTATGCGATTACAGAAGATATTTTAAGAAAAAATAAAATTAATTATTCGGTTTATCGTTTTAAAAGCAAGGATAGATTAAGCCAGGTCTGCGAGGCGCTGGTTTTAAGCAGTTATGTGAGTTTTTATTCAGCAGTCATTAATGGCATTGATCCGACCGCGATTCCGTATGTTGATTATTTTAAAAAGCAAATGAGTAAATAATAAAGGTCGTTATAATTAATTTATATTTTATGTCTTTTCTAAGCAGATTATTTGGAGGGTGCAAATGCAAAGAGCTCGGCAAAGTGGTCCATTATTTTGACAAAATTCAGGTAATGGTGATTGCTTTGAACAGTTCTATAAAAGTCGGCGACAAAATCAAAATAAAGCGCGGAGACGAGGAGTTTGAAGAAACAATCAATTCAATGCAGATCAACCATCAGGATGTCAGTTCAGCTGGCAAGGGCCAGGAAGTCGCCATAAAGATTTCAAGGCCTACCAAGGATGGGGCATTGATTTACCGCGCCTAAAGAAACTATGGATTTGTCGGTGATAACCGTGACTTGGAATGCCTCCGAGCATATTGTTAACCAAATCCGCTCGGTTTTTTCAGGCTATAAAAATATTTCCGCAGAATACATTTTAATAGATAATAATTCGTCAGATGGTACGGTCGCTGTCGTAGAGACGTGGCATGCCACGTCTCTACCGATACGAATAATAAAAAACACCAACAACATCGGTTTTGCCGCGGCCAATAATCAGGGGTTAAAATCCGCCAGGGGCGGATTTTTATTGTTTTTAAACCCTGATATGCGCGTGCAGGAGGGAAGTTTGGATAAAATTATTGATTGGATGAAAAAACATCCGGATATTGGAATCGCCGGCTGCAGGCTGGTTGATAAAAACGGCAATTTCAATCCAGAAGCAGGGCCGCGCAGATTTCCAAAGGTTTGGGAAATGATGGCAATGGCTTTAAAACTGCATCATTTGTTTCCATCAATTTTAAATAAATATCTGATGAAAGATTTTAATCCCGAAAAAGAGCAGGAAGTAGATTCAGTCCGCGGTTCTTTTATGCTTGTTAGACGAGAATTAGTGCAAAAACTCGGCTGGGCTTTTGACCCGCGCTATTATATCTGGTTTGAAGATGTGGATTTGTGCCGAGAGGCCAAACGGTTAGGATATAAAGTTGTTTATACGCCGATTATTTCGTGCATTGACTATGTCGGCCAGTCATTCAAAAAGCGCGATACTTATTGGAAGCAGAAAAAGTTTACGCTTTCAATGTTAAAATATTTTCAAAAATGGGAACCGTGGTACAAGTGGGTGTGGATTTGGTTGGCGAGGCCGATTGGACTTGCGATGGCATGGGTGAGTGATTGTTTGTCATCCCTGCGAAGGCAGGGATCCAGCAGGATATAATAATAGATTCCTGCTTTCGCAGGAATGACAATTTAATTATGAAGCTATCAATCCACCTCGTCACCTGGAACGGTGCGAAATACATCCCGCATCTTTTTCAGTCGCTTAAAAAACAAACTTTTCAGGATTGGTCGCTTTTGATTTTGGACAACGGCTCAACAGATAATACAGTTGAAGAATTGAGATTGAATATAAAAAATTTAGGCGTTGATTGTGAATTAATAGAAAATAAAAAAAATTTCGGTTTTGCCGGAGGCCACAACCAATTGAATTATGAATTAAGAGTTATGAATGTGATTACGTATTGCTTTTGAATCAGGATATGTACTTAATACCCGATTGTCTGGAAAAGCTGGTTAAATTTATGGATGAGCATCCAGAAGCGGCTGCGGTGAGTCCGCGGTTGATGAAATGGGATTTTGCCAACACCCCCCCTCTTATCCCCCCCTTATTAAAGGGGGGAAGGGGGGATGTTTTTACCAATCAAATTGATTCATTGGGTTTGAAAGTGTTGAGAAGCAGGAGAGTGGTGGAATTGGGTGCAGGAGAAAACTGGGACAAAAATGTCATCCCTGCGAAAGCAGGGATCCAGAAATCGTTGGCGATGGATTCCCGCCTACGCGGGAATGACAGTGTGGAGGTCTTCGGCGTTTCCGGCGCTCTGCCAATATTCAGAAAGTCAGTAATAGATAAAATAGGGCTGTTTGACGATTCATTCGGCTCTTACAAAGAAGATGTAGATTTGGCATTTCGTTTGCGCTCGGCAGGATGGAAAGCGTTCTGCGTTTTAGACGCGATTGCCTATCACGACCGTTCTGCTTCCGGACTTTTGGATTTGAGCGACAAAACAGCAGTTGAAAACAAAAAAAAGCAGTCCGACTGGATTAGATATAATAGCTATAAAAACCATTTGATGACTTTGATAAAAAACGAATATTGGCAGAATTATCTTCTTGACTTGACGTGGATAAAATGGTATGAATTAAAGAAGTTTGTGTATTTTTTAATTTTTGACAAGAAAGTATTGAAAGGGCTGTGGGAGATTTGGAAAAAGCGAAAAGATTTGAAGATTAAAAGATTGAAGATTAAAAAATTGAGAAAAGTGAGTTGGAGGGAGATGAGGAAGTGGTTTGTATGAAAGACGTCAACATCATCATCGTCAATTACAAAATGAAAGACGACATTGAAAAATGCCTTGTTTCTTTGTTTGCTGGTATTAAAGCTTCGGGATTAGATGTGCAAGTGACAGTAGTGGATAATGCGTCGGGTGATGGTGTTGAGGGAATGCTTAAAGAAAAATATGTTGGGGCGAACGGCCGTTCGCCCGTACAATTTATAATGAATCAAAAAAATATCGGCTTTGGAAAAGCGCAGAATGTGGGGATGCAATCTTGCACAGCAAAATATTATTTTGCCTTAAATCCTGATACGGAATTTTTGCCGGGAACGGGTATTATTAAAAAATTATTTGATTTTATGGAAGAGCATCCGAAAATCGGCATAATCGGCCCGAAAATTGTCTATCCGGACGGCTCTTTGCAATCTTCCTGCTATCGTTTTCCATCATTCTGGCAGCCGATTTTCAGCCGGACAAAATTAGGTCAGAGAAAGTGGGGAAAGAAAATAAACGAGCATTTTTTAATGAAAGATTTTAATCACAACAAGACACAGCCGGTTGACTGGATTATGGGTTCAGCAATGTTTATCAGAAATGAAGCGATAAAGCAGGTTGGCATGTTTGACGACCGCTATTGGATGTATGCAGAAGATTCTGACTGGTGCCGGAGGATGTGGGACGCTGGCTGGCCGGTTTATTATGTCCATGATATAGTAATTCAGCACGCTCACGGCCGTGGTTCGGCAAAAATTCCCGGTGTATTCAAGGCCCTGATTAAAAATAAGCTCGCTCGCGTGCATTTGTTAAGCTGGTTAAAGTATATGTGGAAGTGGCGCGGAACGGGAAAATACTACAAATCCAAGAAATTATGAATAATTATCCTCGCATAGCGATAATTTATTTATCTTTCCACTGCCAACCCTACATGGATGATGTTGTTTCAGCATTGAAGAAATTAACTTATCCCAAAGATAAACTAGAGTTTGTGATTGTTGACAATCCGCATCCAGAATATGGCTCATCAGCGCGTTATATAGAAGAAAATGTAATGCCATTATCCGGCAGAGAAATTCCTCATGTTACTGTTTTGCCGCAGAAGAGAAATCTGGGTTTTGCCGGAGGAAACAATGCCGGCATCAGATGGGCGCTGGAAAATGGCTTTGATTATGTTTATTTTCACAACAATGACGGCTTTATGGCCAGCAACTGTCTGGAACCGCTGGTTGAGGCAATGGAAAAAGACAAAACAACTTGTCCCGAGCAAAGTCGAGGGATTGGCTTGGCGCAGTCGCTGATGCTTCTGCATCCGGAAACTGATATGGTCAATAGCGCTGGCAATGCTTTTCAATATCTGGGATTTGGCTTTTGCGGCGAGTACCGTCGCAAACTGCGTGATTTGGAATTGCCCTCAATCAAAGATATTGGCTATGCCAGCGGAGCTGCGCTTTTAATGCGCTGTGATTTAGTAAAGCAATATGGGCTTTGGGATGAGGATTTTTTCCTGTATCATGAGGATTTGGAATATTCTTTCCGCCTAAAATCAGCCGGCTATCGCGCTGTGCTGGTTAAAGATTCAATTTTTTACCATAAATACCAGTTCAGCCGGAGCATTACGAAATTCTATTGGATGGAGCGCAACCGCTATGGCGTAATGCTGATGTTTTTTCGCTGGCCATCATTGCTACTGCTGTTGCCGATGGAAATTGTATTAGAAATCGGGCTCTGGCTGTTTGCTTTAAAAGGCGGATGGCTGAATGAACGGATAAAAGTATATGAATATTGGCTTAATTCAGGAAACTGGAAATTGTGGCTTAAAAAAAGAAAATACATACAAAGCATCAGAAAAACCAGCGACCGAAAATTGCTGAAAGATGCGGTTTCAGGAATTTATTTTCAGGAAAAGTCAATGGAAAATCCTGTTTTGAAATATATCGGCAATCCAATGATGGCAATTTATTATTATTTTATTAGACTAATAATTTGGTGGTGACGTATGAAAATTCGCAAAGCCATTCTAACCGGCGGGGGGCGTGCGACGCGCTTGTATCCGCTTACAACCACAATCAACAAGCATTTACTCCCCTTGGCTAACAAGCCCATGATTTTTCATGCCATAGAAAGGGCTGTGGAAGCAGGAGTTGAAGAGATTTTCATCAATACTAATCCGGGCGAAACTGAATTGCAGAAATTTGTCGGCGACGGCGGGCACTGGGGAATAACTGTCAAATTTTTTGAGCAGGAGGGCGGGCCGCAGGGAATCGCTCATGTCGTAAAGTGCGCGGAAAAATTTATCGGCGATGCTCCGTTTATGTTTTTTTTGTCTGATAATATTATCCTCGGAAGTTTGCCGGAAATTTTTGAACAATTTGCAAAAGAAAAATACGACTGCATGCTGGCTTTTGCTAAAGTGCCTGATAACAGGCATCTCGGCGTGCCCGTGTTTGACAGCGCCGGCAAATTGATAGAAATATGGGAAAAGCCGCAGAATCCTCCCAATGATTTCGCGCAGACGGGTATTTATCTGTATGGTCCGAAGGTTTTTTTCAAGGCATTTGAAAACATTGAAAAAAGCGCGCGCGGAGAATATGAGATTTCCGACATCAATACATATTTATTAAAAAATAACCACAGAGTGGGATGGAAAGAGATTACTGGTTTTTGGAAAGATACCGGCTTGGCAGAAGATCTTTTGACAGCCAATCGCTTGTTGCTGAATCAGATGACGGAAAATGATTTTTCCCAGCAGGGTTCTGTTGACCAATCAGCCGAAATCAGCGGAAAAGTGCGGATTGGCGCCGGCGCGCGAGTCAACAAAAACGTAAAAATTATCGGACCAGTGATTATTGCCGAGAATTGCATTTTAGAAGATTGTGAAATCGGCCCGAATGCGACCATCGGACGGGGGAGCGAAGTTTATAAAGCGCAAATCATCAATTCAATCGTCATGGAAAATAGCCTGATAAACAGCAAGATAAAAATTTTTGACAGTCTGATCGGCAGGGGAGTTAAGATAATCAAACGTGACTCTTCGGCTAGCGCTCCCTTCGGCGTGAGCTCAGGCCGAATGCAGAGTGAAGGGCACAAGATGGTGCTTGGGGACAAAACAATTATTGAAATCTAATAGCTTAATTCAAATAATCCTTCGTGTTTACCCACTTCTCCCCAAAAGATAATCTGTCTTTTTGCGGCATAAACTGTCGCTTTTTTTATTTTAGTCTCTTTAACCAAATTTTGGCTGGTGTAATATCCGGGATTGAATCCAGCAAGCTGGCTTGCTGAAGCAATCAGCAGAACTCCATACTGGTCAAGCGGCCTGACCGAGGAAATATTTTCTCCATTGCGCACCAAAAGAGTGTGGCGTCCGTTTGGATAAATAGTCCATAATTCCCACTGCGACCAGCAAAGCCATTCATTCGTGAGCTGATTGTAAAAGATTTCCCGCGCGGAAATTTGATTTTCCTCAATAATTTTCCAGTTGTCCAATCTAATGATGTTGAAGCCGTTTTTTGTTTTTAGTATTATAAAATTTTTATTTAATTCAATAATTTTTTCCGGTTCGTCTCTTAAAGCCAATTGCATATCAGGCGATTTTAAAATTTTTTCTTTTTGGTCATATGTCCAAATCTTGCTTTCCTCATCCATAAACCAGATTGTTGACGAAACAGATAGTTTATCTTGAAAATACAGCGCTGGAAACGAATTCCGTTTGCTCCATTGCCAGTTTTTTGTTTCTGCTGAAATAGTTGATGAGGGGCTGTTTTCAGGATATTCAGCATTTACCGGAGTGAGGGAATTTAAACCAGATTCGGTCTTGGTTAGAATAACAGCAAAGTCGGCAAAAGGCGACCAGACTGACATTGGCGCCTGTTTGTTTTGCGTGCGCATGATGGTCGAGATTTTTCCGCTGTCATTGTCTGCCAGGATAATTTCAAAAATTTTGTTTTTTTCAGTGGTAATTAATAGATAGCGCCCGTCAGAGGAAGGATTAAAATCAACTATGGGATTTTTTAAATCATCAAAAATTTTTATTGGCAGAGAATCAAGAAATAAAGAGATATTTTTAAGATAGCTGGTTTTTTTGCTCTCAACAGTGATGTCTTTCTGCCAGTCATAATAGCCGGTTTTGGAGAATTTGACTGCATAGGCGCCCGGCGCGTAATTGATAAGGCGCATGGGAATTTTTTTGTTTATTTTGACATTGTTCAGAAATACGCTGGCGTCAGCCGGCTCAATGTCAATGCTGATTACTCCGGTCTGTTTTATCTGCCGGCTGGCAAAATCATAGCGGTAGCCGGCTGTATAAAGAACTATAATCGGCGAAACAATACAAAAGCAGGCGATTAAAAAAAACATAATCGCCAAGCGCGCGGACCTGCTGAAGCGTGTTGTTGAATAAGGCATAATTTGTTTTTTTGCGCTTGTTCTTATATAATATTATCGCGGTTTATAAATAAAATCAAATATGCCAAAGTTTGTAATTGAAGGAGGCAGGAAATTGTCAGGAACATTGTCAGTGAGCGGCGCTAAGAATTCAGCCCTGCCGATTTTGGCGGCGACGCTGATAGCTCCAGGGGAATATCAAATAAACAATATTCCCAGCCTTAAGGATGTGGAAGTAATGCTCCGCCTGCTGGAAGGATTTGGCTTGCAGGTTAAAAAAACAAGCGATAATTCTTATCAGATAATTAATAAAAAAATAAATAATGCGACAGCCCTGCCTGAACTGGTAAAAGAGATGCGCGCTTCTTTTTTGGTCATGGGCCCGCTTCTGGCTGGCGTCAAAGAAGCAAAGGTTTCTATGCCGGGCGGCTGCGCAATCGGCGCGCGGCCGGTAAATTTCCATCTTGACGGCTTTGAGAAACTGGGTACAAAAATAAGCATTGAACACGGCTATGTGCAGGCAAAAACTGATGAATTAAAAGGTGCTGCTATAGAATTTCCAATGGTTTCAGTTACTGGCACGGAAAATATAATCATGGCTGCGGCAAAAGCCAAAGGCAGAACTATAATAAAGAACTCTGCCTGCGAGCCTGAAGTCGGGGATTTGTGCAGATTTTTAATTAAAATGGGCGCCAGAATTGAAGGCCTTGATACCAATCAGTTAGTGATAGATGGCGTGGAAAATCTTGTTCCCTGCGAATATGAAATAATTCCAGACAGGATTGAAGCCGGCACTTTTATAATCCTATCAGCTCTTTTTGGTGGAGCCATTGAAATTAAAAATGCGGTTTTGGAGCATCTGCCGGCTTTCAAAGCAAAATTGGAAGAAATGGGAATAAAATTTTCCGGCAATAAAAATAATTTGCGTCTTATTGTGCCGGAAAAGCTAAAGGCAATAAGCATTGAGACCTCTCCTTTCCCGGGATTCCCCACAGATTTGCAGGCGCAGATGATGGTTTTGTTAAGCTGTGCAGATAATGAAAGCTGTATTGAAGAAACTATTTTTGAAAATCGTTTCATGCATGTTGATGAGCTGAATCGTTTAGGCGCGGAAATTCAGGTTGAGGGCAATACTGCTATTATCAACGGGCCGGTTGAATTCACCGGCGCTGAAGTAAAAGCCACTGACTTGCGCGCCGGCGCCTCATTGGTCCTGGCTGGATTGATTGCGAAGAGTTTGACTACAATTAACGAAGCAGAGCATATAGAGCGCGGGTATGAGAATTTGGCAGAGCGTTTGCAGGCAATAGGGGCAAAAATCGCAAGAGTTGAATAGCCAAAAAAATTTGCAATTTTTTGATACTTGTGGCAATTTACTATTAGTGGTCGAGCGTAACTTTATTTAATCAAGGTTTATTATTAACAACAAAACTATGACAGAGCAATCTGAGATTGGACTCCAGCCAGAAAGGGCGAAAGAAACTTGGCTAGAGTATGAACTTAATTGTGTAAAATCATTAGAGCGTGCGATAGTTGAGTATATGGCATTGGTCGATGAGACTAAAAAAGAAGGTATTTCCCTTGAGTCCATAGGAGGGCATGGCACCATTTTTTTTCAGAGTACCATGCAGTCTGGTGATGAACTTCGCGATTCTCCGGAATGCATCTCACATAATGATTTATATATCCCAATAGACAAGACGTTAAAGAGATTAGAGAGCGAATCTAAAATGTTAAGCGATGAACTTGCTAAGAGAAAAAAGAAGACGGAATAAATTGCTAATCTATCTGATAATAAATTCACAGAATCACTTAACTTGACAAATATCATGATTTGTGCTATAATATATTTATCTTGAAATAGTTGTATTTTTCAACAATTTCAATTTGGGCAACAACAACCGCAAGGGTAAGGTTCCCAAAATAGGTCGAACATTAATTAAAAATCTCAAACAACATTTTGGGAACGTAAAATTCGTTTTTATGGCTTATAATGATGACAGGCAGATGTATGATGTGGATTTATCCTGCGCAAAATGCGGGACCCATATCAGCCAGTTGCCTTTTCAACCGTCCGGAGACCGCCCAGTTTACTGCGCTGAATGCAATCGCGCTTATCGCGACAGCAAGCGCGGCGACGGCGGAAACCGCGGCGGATTCAGCAGAGGTCCGCGCCAGATGTATGATGTGAATGTGGATTGCGCCGGCTGCGGTGCTAAAATCACCCAGCTGCCGTTTCAACCCACTGCAGGCAAGCCGATTTATTGCCGCGACTGCATGCAGTCTAGAAGGAATGGCTAATCTTCTTAATTGAAAGATTGAAAATCCCTCCGACGTAACGTCGGGGGGATTTTGTTTATTGACAAAATAAGCTCAATATGGTGAGATATGGGTATTATTTTGAAAGGAGGTGAAAGATGAGCTCTTTTTTAAAAAGGGTAATACCCAATTTTCTTACGCTCGGGAGATTAGCGGCCATTTTGCCAGAGTTTTTGCTTTTAGCCAGCAACGGGTCTTATCAATTAGAACTTTCGTTACTGTGGTTTTACACTATCGCAAGTGATATGTTAGACGGCTTTTTGTCGCGCTATTGGAATGTGAGGACTAAATACGGGAGAGTTCTGGATGGCGGCATTGATAAGCTGGTTATTATGTTTATCGGATATGCCCTGTGGAAGTATAGAGGTTTTCCAGGCTGGATTTATCTTAGTTTGTTGCTAGTTGCCTCTACAATGATTTTATTAGGGGCCACGAAAGCTTTCCGCCGGAAAAAGATAGCAGAAGCCAGGTGGACAGGAAAAATAATTACGTTCATCTGGGCCATTACGGGTTGGTTTTATATGATGCAATGGCAGGAAGTATCAGAGCCGGTAACTTATTTTGCTTTATTTTTGACGGGGATTGCGGCTCTGGATTATTTGGGAGCGTATTTTTTGAAGGAGTAAGGTCGGCATTGCATTATGATGCCGGCCTTATTTTATATTGTTTTTTTGGCGAATTTATTGTAAAATATCAGCACTATTTATATGAAGAAATTAAAAATCTTAGTGGCCATGTCAGGTGGTGTAGATTCATCCGTGGCCGCGGCTTTGTTATTAAAGCAGGAATATGAGATGACAGGGGCATTCATGGTCAATTATGATGAAAATGGCTGCTGGCGCAGTGATTATCAAGATGCCATTCGCGTGGCCGCGAAACTTGGAATCAAATTATTGCGTTTAGATTTTACAAAAGAATATAAAAAATTAGTTTTGGATTACATGTTTAAAGAATACAAAGCTGCTCGCACGCCTAATCCTGATGTAATGTGCAATAAATTTATTAAATTCGGGGTTTGGCTGAAAAAAGCGAAAGAACTGGGATTTGATAAATTGGCGACTGGACACTATGCGAACATAAAAACATTAAAACATAAAAACATTAAAACATATTGTTTGATGTGTGCGAAGGACAGTAATAAAGACCAAACCTACTTTTTGCACCAACTTACTCAAAAGCAGTTAAAGAATGTTTTATTTCCCCTCGGCGATTACACAAAATCAGAAGTGCGAAAATTGGCTAAAAAATTTGGTTTACCAACGGCCGATAAAGAAGAAAGCATGGGGATTTGTTTTATTGGCGAGGTAAATATGAAAGATTTTTTGAAAGAAAAAATTAAAACAAAAATAGGCGATGTTGTTATGTCGTCGGTAGGGGCGAACTGCTGTTCGCCCGCTGCAATTGGAAAGCATGACGGTCTGGCGTTTTATACAATTGGGCAACGTTGTCATCCTGACCCCGACGTCACGTCGGGGGAAGGATCCCTTAAACGAAGTAAAAGGGATTCCTCGACTTTGCGGAGTTTATACTCTGCGGAAGCAGGGTGCGCCGTTCGGAATGACAACACCAAACCTTTATTCGTAGTTGACAAAAATATAAAGAAAAATCAATTGATTGCCGGTTTTGGAGATGACCCACTATTGTATAAAAAACAGATTAGTGTTATTAGTGTCAACTGGATTAGTGGACATTCTCCCAAATTTCCGCTAAAATGTGAAGTGCGGCTCCGCCATCGCCAGCCGTTGCAGAAGTGCATAATCAAAAAAACAAAAAAACAAAAAAACAAAAAAACACTTGCAGTTGTGTTTGATCAATCGCAGAGGGCTGTCACGCCAGGCCAGTTTGCAGTGTTTTACCTGAAAGGCGAATGTTTGGGAGGGGGAGTGATTTCATAAAAACATAAAAACAAATGCTTTAATAATTTATGCTTTCCTCAAAAGAACTCCGCAAAAAATATTTAGATTTTTTTTCTATTAGAGAACATGCAATAATTCCCAGCGCTTCTTTGATTCCAGAAAATGACCCGTCTATTTTATTTACCACTGCAGGAATGCATCCACTGGTGCCTTATCTGCTTGGTGAAAAACATTCCAGCGGAAAAAGATTAGTCAATGTGCAGAAATGCGTGCGCACGCAGGATATTGACGAGGTTGGGGATAATAAACATATAACTTTTTTTGAAATGCTCGGCAACTGGTCGTTGGGCAGTTATTTCAAAGAAGAGGCGATAAAAATGAGCTGGGAGTTTTTGACAGATAAAAAATGGCTGGGTTTGGATGAAAAAAAATTAGCAATCACTGTTTTTGCCGGAGACAACGATGCCCCGCGCGACGAAGAGACGGCCGGAATCTGGAAAACAGTCGGAATACCGGAACATAAAATTGCCTATCTGCCGAAAGAAAATAATTGGTGGATAGCCGCGGCCACAGGTCCGTGCGGTCCAGACACAGAAATATTTTACTGGAACCCTTCGGCAAGCTCAGGGCAAGTGGAAAACGAATACCCTCCTGAAAGTTCAAATCCAGGCAATGATGAAAATAATTGGTTGGAAATCTGGAATGATGTTTTTATGCAGTATAATAAAACATCTGACGGGCAATATACAGAGTTGAAACAAAAAAATGTAGATACTGGCATGGGATTGGAGCGGACGCTGGTAGTGCTTAATAATTTGAAAGACGTATTTGAAGTAGACACTTTTCAGCCGATAATTAAAAAAATAGAAGAGATAGCCTGCCTGCCGGCGAGGCAGGGAGATAAGAGATACAAAACAGGGGATTCTTCGCCGGAGTTTACCCAGTCGAATGACGGGGCTCAGAATGACATTAGGTCAATGCGCATTATCGCTGACCATTTACGTACTGCAACTATGATAATGGGCGATGATTTGGGAATTGCTCCTAGTAATGTTGACCAAGGGTATGTAGTGCGTAAATTAATCAGGCGAGCTGTTCGCCATGGAAAGAAGCTTGGTATTGAGAATAATTTTTGTGTAGAAGTAGCCGAACAAGTTATAAATATTTTTCAAGATGTTTATCCAGAAGTGGAGAAAAACAGAGATTTTGTTTTGAAAGAGATGGAGAAAGAAGAAAATAAATTTAGAAATACACTGGGAGAAGGAATTAAGTTGTTTGAAGTGGAAAGTGGAAAGTGGAAAGTGGAAAGTGTTGTGCCCGGTCGAGAGGCTTTTGATCTTTACCAGACTTATGGTTTTCCGCTTGAAATGACGACTGAATTAGCGCAAGAAAAAGGTTTGAAAGTTGATGTTGAGGGATTTAACGAGGAAATGAAAAAACACCAGGAGCTTTCGCGCGCGGGAGCGGAACAGAAATTCAAAGGCGGGCTGGCTGACGCTTCGGAAATGTCCACTAAGTACCATACAGCCACACATCTGCTTTTAGCCGCGCTTCGCCAAGTTCTCGGCGCAGATATTACGCAAAAGGGGAGTAATATAACAGTTGAACGTTTAAGATTTGATTTCAATTGGCCGGAGAAAATGACCCAGGAGCAAATCAAAGCAGTGGAGAATTTAGTAAATGAAAAAATTAAAGAAAAAATTCCTGTGGAAATGCTGGAAATGCCAAAAGCCGAGGCCTTGAAAAAAATTACAGTTTTATCTTTTGACCCGTCAAAATACGGCGATATTGTGAGAATGTACAAGATAAATGGTTTTAGCGCTGAATTCTGCGGCGGTCCGCACGTGAAAAACACCGGCGAGCTTGGGCATTTTAAAATTATAAAAGAAGAAGCTTCCAGCGCCGGAATCAGGAGAATAAAAGCCATTTTGGAATAATATGCTGATGAAAGCAATAAAATTTTTTTGGTCGCTTAGGCATCAATTCATCAAATACTTTACCATCGGCATTACAGGCGTGGTTTTAGACATGAGTTCTTTGATTTTTTTGAAAGAAATTTTAGGCTGGATGCCCATAATGGCAGTTATAGTGAACCAGGCATTTATGCTGGCTTATATTTTTATTTTGAACAAATATTGGACTTTTAAAAATAAGGAAATGCCGCATGGGCAGATAATAAAATTTTTAGTTTTAGCCGGTTTCAATTATGTTTTTTCTGTAGGCGCAATGTATGTTTTTAACCATATATTGGAATTTGATTACCGCTTGGTAAGGTTAGCAAATATTGCCCTGGCTGTAAGCTGGAATTTTTTCTTGTATAAGTACTGGGTTTATAAGGAAGCCCTAATTTAGCTTATTTAAGCCAAAAAATTAGTTATTCACAGTTTTCCCTACCAACTTTATTGACAGTTTTAATTAATTTGTGTAAAATAAGGCCAAGTTTAAAGAGTTTATTTCATGCCAAAAAATAGTGATGTAGTAGAAATCCAGGGTCGAGTTGAAGAATTGCTTCCCGGAGCGACATTTAGAGTAAAATTGGAAAATGGTCATGGGGTGATTGCCCATCTTTCAGGCAAGATGAGAATGAACAGAATCAGGCTTGGAGTGGGTGATGAAGTCAAAGTTCAAATGACGCCTTATGATCTGACCAAAGGAAGAATCACTTATAGATTTTAATATATCAACCAGTGCAGATAAGGCGGCAGTGGTTGGTGTTTTTTTAACTTATTTATGAAAGTTCAGGCTTCAGTAAAACCTCGTTGCGCTAAATGCAAGACAGTTAGGCGGTCAGGCACTATTTATGTTATTTGCAGCAATCCCCGCCATAAACAGCGGCAGGGAACAAAAATGAGGAAAAGAGCGGCGTAAAGCTTTGCCACGCCGTAAACAGCTAAATTATGAGAGTAGCAGGCACAACAATTCCAAGGGAAAAAAAAGTGGTTATCTCATTAACTTATATTTTTGGCATCGGCTTGCCAGCTGCAAAAAAAATTGTCGCCGCGGCGCAGATAGATCCAAATACGCGCGTTAAAGATCTTACCAATGAGCAGGAAGACCGCATCCGCACAATTGTAGAAAAGCAGTATAAAACCGAAGGCGATCTTAGGCGCGAAATCAGTTCTAACATCAAAAGATTAAAAGATATTAAATGCTACCGCGGCATCAGGCATGCCAAGCATCTGCCGGTACGGGGACAGCGCACAAAAACAAACAGCCGCACAGTCCGCGGTAATAAGCGCAACATAGCGCCATCCGGCAAAAAACCAGCAGCGCAAAAGACATAAAATTTTATGGCCACTACCCCAGTTAAAAAAGTTATTAAAAAGAAAAAAACTATCAAGCAAGTAAGCCATGGCAGAGCATATATCCAGGCTACTTTTAATAATACCATTGTGAGCATCACTGATCCGAACGGCGATGTGCTGGGCTGGGCGTCGGCAGGCATGGTCGGCTTTAAAGGCCCGAAAAAGGCCACTCCTTATGCCGCCAGCCAGGTGGTCAAGAAAGTTACTGAAGCAATAGCGCCTACCGGAATAAAAGAAGTTCAGGTTTTTGTAAAAGGCATTGGCGGAGGCCGTGAAGGCGCAATCCGCGCGCTTAATACTTATGGTTTGCAGGTGTTATCAGTAAAGGATGTGACGCCGATTCCGCATAACGGCTGCCGTCCTCCCAAAAGACGGAGAGTCTAATTTTTTATGGCTAAATACATTGGTCCAAAAAATAAAATTGCGCGCCGATTTGGCATTAATTTGGGTTTGAAAACAAATCCGAATAAAGTGGCTAGGCGCTTAAGCCAGCCGCCGGGAGTGCACGGCCCGAAGAAAAGAGCAGGCGCTTCTTCAAGCTTTGGCAAGCAAATGCTGGAAAAGCAGAAAGCCAAATATCTTTACGGAATACGTGAGAGGCAATTTAACAAATATGTGAAAAAAGCCAGCAAAATGAAAGGCGATTCAGGCCTGAATTTGCAGAGGCTTTTAGAACTGCGTTTGGATAATGTTGTTTACAGGCTGGGTTATGCTTCAACCCGCGCGCAGGCGCGCCAACTAGTTGTCCATGGAATGTTTACTGTGAATGGAAAAAAGATTGATGTTCCTTCTCATACTCTTAAAGCCGGTGACGAAATTGCTGTGAAAGACAGCAAGGCGAACAAGAAAATTTTTGACGGAATTTCAGAAAAGCTTCAGAAAGCAATTCTGCCAAGCTGGCTTTCAGCTGATCCGGCAAAGAAGAGCGGCAAAGTTTTAAATCCGCCGGAAGAAAAAGATTTTGAGAAAATTTTTGATGTCAAGCTAATTATTGAATATTATTCAACCCGTTAAACAGCCATTTTTGGCATTTTTAAATTTTTAAATATATGGAGGATATCCTTTTGCCGACAACCATAGAATTTAGCCAAGGCGACAACCCGCAAACCGGGAAAGTTGTGATTACCCCGTGCAATCAAGGCTACGGCACAACTTTAGGGAATGCTTTAAGAAGAGTTTTGCTTTCTTCTTTGCCTGGCGCAGCTGTGGAGTCAGTTAAAATCAGCGGAGTCCAGCATGAGTTCTCAACGATTGAAGGCGTGAAAGAGGATGTGATTGAAATAATTTTGAATTTAAAGCAAATGGCTGTCCATTCCTTTTCAGCAGAGCCTGTAACTTTAACTTTGCGCAAGAAGGGCAAGAGGGTGATTACAGCCGGCGATTTTGACAAAAATGCAGATGTTGAAATTATAAATAAAGATTTAAAAATAATGATTATTACTGATGACAAAAAGACTATTGACATGGAAGTGGTCATCAATCAAGGGCGCGGGTATGTTCCAGTTGAGGAAAAAAATTCCAAGAATTTGGATTTAGGCACAATTTTAATTGATTCTCTGTACACGCCAATCCGCGATGTCGGCTATGATGTTGAATTAACCCGCGTTGGCGATGTGACTGACTATGAAAAGCTTACTCTGCATATTGAAACCAATGGCACTATAACTCCTAAGGAAGCAGTCCAGCAGGCCACAAGGATTTTAATGGATCATTTTGCATTGATTTTGGATGCAGCGGACACCAGCGGAGATTTGCCGTTAGTTGATAAAAAAGTTGAGGAAGCAGAAGAAGAGAAGCCGAAAAGGAAGGCCAGAAAGAAAACCAAGAAAGAAGAATAATACTTATGCAGCATTTAAAGAGTAAAATTACTTTTGGCAGAGAGGCGGGCCCTCGGCGCGCGCTGATGAGGAGTCTGGCGGAAAGCTTGGTATTGCACGGAAGCATTATGACGACTGAAGCTAAGGCTAAGGCACTGCGCACAGTGATAGAGCCGTTGATTACTAAAGCTAGAACAAAAACATTGGCAGCCAGAAGGCGGGCCATAAGAATTTTATATACGGAAAAAGCGGTGAAGAAGCTGATGTCAGAAATCGCTCCGCGTTATGAAGGGCGGAAGGGCGGATATACCCGCGTGATTAAATTAAATGCGCGCACCACTGACGGGGCGAAAATGGCCAGAATAGAATTTGTATAATTATGATAATTATAAAAAGGCAAAAACATGAAATTGACGCCGCTGGAAATTCAGCCGGCAGAATCGCCACCCGCGTGGCTATGATTTTACGCGGGAAAAATAAAGCTGGCTTTGTTCCGCGCATTGACAGCGGAGATTATGTTACAGTCATCAATGCCTCAAAGATTAAATTTACCGGACGAAAATTAGTACAAAAGGATTATAGGCACCACACCATGCATCCGGGCGGATTAAAAACCGTTTCCATGAAAAAGGTTTTTGACAAAAATCCGGCCCAAGTCATACGTCGGGCGGTTTACGGCATGCTGCCTAAAAATAAATTGCGCGTAGAAATGATGAAGCGCTTAACCATTAAAGCATAATATGGCTGTAGGAAAAAAAGACAATTCAACAGTGCGCGCAGTCGGCAGGCGGAAAACAGCCGTGGCCAGGGTAAAAATTACTGTGGGGACTGGAGACATAGCAATTAATGGAAAAAATTGGAGAGAATATTTCCCCATTGTTTTTTGGCAGGATAAGGTTATTGCTCCCTTGCGCGCAGTTAGCAAGGAAAAAGACCTTGATTTATCAATAAAAGTAAATGGAGGCGGAGTGAATGCGCAGGCAGAAGCTGTGCGCCATGGAATTGCCCGCGCTTTGGTTGAATGGAATGAGGAATTCAAGCCGATTTTAAAAGCAGAAGGATTTTTAACCCGCGATCCCCGCGCCAAAGAAAGAAAGAAGCCCGGCTTGCACCGCGCTAGACGAGGGCATCAGTGGAGGAAGAGATAAAGATACCAAAAACCCTGAATAGTCGGGGTTTTTGATTTTTGGGCTGGAAAATGGTAAAATTAGAAGACATAATTATGTCCATCTCCATCGCCAAAAACACTGCTTTTATCACCTCTGCCTACATCGGGCAAAAGATTATCTCTTTTGTTTATTTTACTTTGATAGCCCGGCATCTCGGCGCAGAAAGCACGGGCAAATACTTTTTTGCTTTGTCTTTTACCACGATTTTCGTGGTTTTTGTTGATTTAGGATTAACCAATGTGTTGGTCAGGGAATCTGCCAGGATTAAAGAGCGCGCGCAGGATTATTTTTCCACGATTCTGTCAGTAAAAATAATTTTCGGCTTGTTGAGCTATCTATCCGCTTTTTTTGTCATCAATGCGCTCGGCTATTCTTTGGAAATCAGGCATTTGGTATATTTGTCAGCCGTGACAATGCTGTTTGATTCACTGCATCTTTCCATTTACGGCGTTTTGCGCGCTGTTGGCAGTTTAAAATATGAAGCAGTGGGAATTGTCGGCTCCCAGTTTGTAACTTTGGTTTTGGGCAGTTTTTTTCTTTACACCAACCGGCCTTTGATTTTTTTAATGGTGGCCTTTGTCGTTCCCAGCTTTTTGAATGTCTGTTATGCCACTGCAATGCTGCGCAAGCATTACCGAATCAAGTTAATTCCGCGCTTTGACAAGGAAATTTTTAAATATCTCGGCAGAATTGCCGTGCCGTTTGCTCTGGCTGCGGTGTTTGCGCGCGTTTATTCTTATATTGATTCAATCATTTTATCCAAGCTTGCCGGAGATTTGGCAGTCGGCTGGTACAGTATTCCTTATAAAATAACATTTGCCTTTCAGTTCATACCCATGGCGCTGGTGGCCGCGCTTTATCCGCGCTTCAGCGAATTTTTTATTTCCGACAGGGAAAAGCTGGTGTATTATTTTGAGCGCGGAATAAAATACCTCCTGCTGATTGTTCTGCCGATTGCAGTCGGCATCAGCGTTTTGGCAAAAGATATAGTGCTGTCAATTTATACGTCGGAATTCCTGCCATCCATTCTGCCTTTGCAGATTTTAATGGTAAGCTTGGTTTTTTCGTTTTTAAGTTTTCCTATCGGCGCATTTCTTAATGCCTGCAACCGGCAGGGAACGCAGACAGCGATTATTTTTTTCATTTTAGCGCTGAATGTAATTTTGAATTTTATTTTGATTCCGATTTATGGAGTAGTCGGAGCCGCCATTTCTGCTTCAGCAGGCAATGTTTTATTAACAATCATCGGCTATATTTTTATTCAATCAATTGCCAAATTACCCAATCTGCGGTTGTTGAAGGAATTTTTTCTGCCGACAATAACAAAAAAATTGACCGG
>CAZHEJ010000005.1:24013-32090 GCA_964531615.1 uncultured Gammaproteobacteria bacterium
TTTCTGTTATTATTTTCCGCAGGAGTGATGGGGATGGGAGTTTGGTATGCAAATCAGCAAACAAATTATCTGGTTGCAATTTTAATCGGAGCGATATTGTATCCCATTATGCTTTTTCTGACTAAAAGCATTAATAAAAATCAGATTAAAGAAGCAATAATTTTGATTAAAAAATAAAATCTATGAAAAAAATTCTAATCATCACATTGGAATTTCCTCCGCAAATCGGCGGAATCGCGACTTACGTGCGGCAATTTGCAGAAGCGCTGGCGCCGGAAAATTTAATTCTGCTGGCGCCCAGACATCAGAACAGCAAAGAGTTTGATAAAAATTTTAAGTTCACGATAATCAGAAGAAATTTATATTTTCCGCGTTTTTTATGGCCCCGCTGGATACGGCTCTGCTGGCAGGTTTTTTGGCTGGCAAAAAAAGAAAAAATAGGCATAATTTATCTGCACCATGTTCTTCCAGTCGGCTATATCGGCCTGCTGATAAAAAAATTGCTGAAAATCCCTTATCTTGTTTTCTCGCACGGAACAGACATTGAATATGCTTTAAAGCGCCGCTGGAAGAGAAGAATGTTTAAAAAGGTAACAGCTTTGGCAGAGCAAGTGATTTTTAACAGTGAATCTTTGCGCCGGCGCTGTCTGGAAATCCTGCCAGAGCTGGAGCCAAAAAGCCTTGTTTTATATCCCTGCCCAGACAGTTCATTTTATCAGGCGCCCGGCGCAGAAGAAATCAGCCGGCTGAAAACGCTTTATGCTTTGGAAGGCAAAAAAGTGATTTTGTCAGTCGGTAGGATCGGCGATGGCAAGGGCTTTACGCATTTATTGCGGATTTTTCCTGAAATTTTAAAACAGGTCCCTAATGCTGTCTGGCTGATTATTGGCGATGGCTCAAAGCGCGATTGGCTTTTGCATGAAGCGCAGAAAAAATCATTGCAGAGCATTATGCGCTATATCGGAGAAATTCCCCATGCGCAATTAAAGCTGTATTATTATTTGGCGGATTTATTTGTTCTGCTCACGCATCCTGATGAGGGGAGAGAAGAGGGGTTGGGTTTGGTATTTTTAGAAGCAGGTGCCTGCGGTTTGCCGGTTGTGGCCGGCAAGAGCGGGGGAGTTGAGGAAGGCGTTGTTAATGGCGAAACAGGCTTGGTGGTTGATATTTACAAAGGCGACAAAACAGTGGTTGAGGCGATTGTAAAATTATTACAGAATAGCGAATATGCCAAAAAGCTGGGGCAAAATGCGCGGGAGAGAATGAAAAGCGATTTTAATTGGCCGGAACAGATAGCAAAATTATGATTGAAGATTTGATCAGCATTATCATTCCTGTCTATAATCAGCAGAAAGAACTTCAGCTAGCTTTGGAATCTATAAAAAAACAAACGTGGAAGAATTTGGAAGTAATTATAGAAGAAGATAAACTGCACGAGGGCGCGCCAATAATGAGAAACAAGGGATTGGCAAAATCCAGGGGCGAATATGTGGTATTTTGGGATGCTGACGTGGTTGCTGAATCGGGAATGCTGGAAAAAATGTATCAGGCGCTTCAGAATAATCAAGAAGCCAGTTACGCGTATTGCAATTTCCAATTTCCAACGAAAAGTTGCGTGGCAACCTCGTTGCTTTACGCAATTTCCAATTTCCAAAAAATTTTTAATTTTCAAAAAAAAATAAAATCACGCGAGTTTGATGATGATGCCCTTAAAAAAAATAATTATATTCACTCTACTTCGCTTATCCGACGGAAAGATGCAATTAAGTGGGACGAGTCGCTAAATCGTTTTCAGGATTGGGATTTGTGGCTTACAATGGCAGAGCAGGGAAAAACAGGAGTCTGGATTGATGAATCTTTATTTAAAATCATCAGCCAAGGGACCATGAGCAGATGGCTGCCGTCATTTGCCTATAAAAAACCTTGGAAATGGTTGCCAGGGATAAAAGAAAAAGTTAAGTCCTACGAACAGGCTAAAGCAATAGTTGCGCAAAAGCACCATCTTCAGGCGCTGGGCTGATTTTTTATTTCTTTCAGCCGGCGAAATACCTGGTAAAGAATATCAATAAGGCGCTGAAAAGTATTTTGGTCTGGTTTCAAGGCAATCGTAGAAGCAAAAATAATATAGACAATTCCAAAAATATGGAAAAGCGCCGGCGCAGTAATATTAATGATTAAAAACGCGATTAAACCTGCCAGCAGTCCGACATCAAAATCATGGTAATCCGCATAACTGCGGATTTTTTGCATCAGCCGGCTGATTGCAAAAAATACTATGCTCAAGAATGAAAGCAGGCCGAATAATCCTAATTCCACCCACATCTGCAGATATCCCCAGTCAAACTGGCGCGTGGTCACTTGGTCATAAATCAGCGAATTGAAAAAAGTTACTGTTGAACCCAGCCCAGCGCCGAGAAGCGGATTATTTTTTATTATTTCCAGAATATTCGGCAAAATCATCATGCGCGTGGCAGTGCTTATTTCAATCTGCGGATTAGTTAAACTTATTATTCTTATGCCGAGAAGCTCTAAGCCCATAGTTTGTCCTTGGCTGGCCAATAAGCTTAAAGTGATAAAAATTAGAAGCAAAATTCCCAGAGTAGAAAGCGATACAATCAGCCAGCGGTGGAATCTGTGCTTGTATTTAAGAACGAGTAAGCCGATTGCCAAAGCCAAAAAATATCCGCGGGATAAATTAATGGCAAGAGGAATCAAGGCACAAATCGCAATTATCCGCCACATTATATGGTGTTTTTCATCCCGCATTAACAGCGAAGTTAAAATTAAAATGAACGGCACAAGAAGCAGATGCTCCGGCTCAACTATGCGGAAGAATCCGTTTCCTATGTTTGTAATTTTTCCCAGCGCAATATCGCGATACCAGTGGTAAAAGCCGTCCTGCAGAGCGCCGAATCCGCCGGAATAAAAAATAAAAATTGCCAGAGACAGGAAAGCGCTGCCTATTATAAAAACCAGCAGATTGCGCACTAAAAATCTCTGCGTTCGTTCATCTTGAAAAATATGAAACGACGGAAAAAGCAGAATCAAGAAAAAGTAGGGGATTATATTTTGGATAATATAAACAGCGGAATTATTATGAAGGAATCCATTTACAGCGCTTAAAAAAAGAAAAACACAGAATACAATCAACAGCACGCCCAGCGAGGAATTTATATTGATTTTTTGCTTTAAGGCATGATTGCCTATCTGGTCAGCCAGCCAGAGAAAAAGATAAAAGCCGATCATCATGGTGCGGATGGATAATCCCACGAATTCCAAAAAATGCCCTGACCCGCCGAGAAACATTTCCATAATTACCAGATAAAGAGCCCAGTCGGGATTTTTGAAATATAAAATTCCAAGCAGCATAATCAGGCAGAAGATAATTAATGCCTGGATTATTTCCTCGCCCTGAAGATAGTATGATAAAAACCGGATTGCAAAAAACGCGAAAAGCAAAATTAGAGTCTGCCAGGAAAAGAAAATAGATTTTTTTGTCAAATGCTCTTCGTACATAAGACCACTAATCTTTAACACGCTTGCCCGCCTTTGGCGGGAATTTACACTAATATAATTTTATTAATTTTTCTATATCCATTTACAAATTCTTTTGCACTCACTGATTTACCTCCTTCTAGTTGTAATTTTTCAATCTCAATTGAATCTTCACCACAACCAATATATATCTTGTCATTTTCAATTTGAAATTTGAAATTTGAAATTTGAAATTTTGATGGTCTGATTTTCAGCAATTTTAATCGCTTGCCATTGAACGTCGTCCACACCCCCGGCCATGGCGTCAGGCCCCTGTATTGGTTGTAAATTTCCTGCGCTGTTTTATTCCAGTCAATCCTGCCGTCTTCGCGCGTTAATTCTTTGCAAAATGTGACTTTTGAGCTGTCCTGGGGGGTGGGGATAAGTTCGCCTGATATATACTTTGGAATGGCCTCTGTAAGGGCAGAATTTGCGATTTTAGCCAGCTTTTGGCTAAGAGTGGTGAAAGTGTCTTCCGGGGCTATTTTTAGGCTTTTTTGGGCTAAAATAGGGCCTGTATCCAGTCCTGCATCCATTTTCATAATAGTTACGCCAGTCTTGGTTTCACCATTAACCAGCGCGGTCTGAATAGGAGATGCCCCGCGGTATTTTGGAAGCAGGGAAGCGTGGACGTTTATAATGCCAAATTTTGGAGCGTCTAAAATATGTTTAGGAATCATCAAGCCATACTGCGCACAGACACCAAGTTCATAATTCATAATTTTTAATTCATAATTCCTCAATGTTTGCGGTTGTTCAATTTTAATTTTGTATTTTTCTGCCAACACTTTTACCGCTGGTTTTTTCAGTTCCTGCTTGCGTCCGGCTGGCTTGTCTGGCTGGGTGATAACGAGCTGAATATCAAAAAGCCCGCTATCAATCATTCCTTGCAGGATTTCAGCGGCAAAATTATGCGTGCCGAAAAAAATAGTTTTGAGTTTTGACATTTGAGTTTTGAGTTATTCTGTTGTGTATATGTCTTTTGCTTTGTCAATAAATAAAACCCCGTCAAGATGGTCAATTTCATGCTGGACAACGCGGGCGAAAAAGTCAGAAGCAGTGAAAGACAGGGGAGAGCCATTTTCACCAAGCGCTGTTACTTTTATTTTTTTCCATCTTTTGACTTTTCCGTATTTTTTCGGCACTGACAAGCATCCTTCAATCTCTTCTGTTTTTCTAAAACTGCGTTTTTTCCAAATTGGATTTACAAGCACTAAATCTTTTGCCTTGTCAGGCAGGGTTTGTTTGCCGATTATGCAGATGCGGATGTTTTTTCCAACTTGCGGAGCAGCAATGCCAATGCCGTCTGACGCGTACATTATTTCAATCAAATTTTTGATAAATATTTGAGTTTGCTTGGATAATAAAAAATCGCGGTCAATTTCTTTTGAACGCTGGCGTAGCGATTTTGCCGGTAATTTAATTATTGGTAGCATCATGTTTACTCCTCCACACAAATAATTTACCCGGATTATTCGGATTTGACTGTTTTATTTCAGCAAAGATTCTCTGCGCTTCTTTGGCGCCTATGCGCTTGATTATTCCAAGATACATTGCAAATTTTTTCCGTTCTCCGAAAGCAGTGGAAATTACATCAGCCCAATAATGTATTTCAGAATGGATGTTTTTGTTTTTTTTCTTATCCTGCGCTTTGATAATTTTCCGGATTCTGTCCATATTAAAATATAAAATTGCCAACAAGATACCCTACGCCGAACGGGCCTTCGTAGGAATAGTTTTTGAAAGTATAATTTATGCCCCGCAAAGCTCCCAGAAGAATCAGAATGGACCGATATCCGCATTCAGCCGCTTCAGCGACAAACTGGCTGTCCATCTGGCTGTAGCCGGCTGTATTATGGTTTTCCAGCAGTTTGATCACTTCTTTGTCAAATTTTTTTCCCACTTTGGAAAATCCTGCCGGAGCATCAGTAGTCAGTCCATGCGACAAATCGCCGGAAGCAATCAAAGCAATTCTTTTTTCAGAATTCATAGAAATTTCTTTCAGCAAATATCCGAAATCCAGATGAGTCTTGTTATCCAAATTACAGTAGCCGATCGGCATAAGTTTTGAATGCGGAAGATGCGGAGTCAAGTAAAAAAGCGGAACTGTGGCGCCGTGGTCAAGAGCTTCTTCGCTTACCAATTGCACTGGTAAGTTCATTTCATAGCTCTTGTTGCGGATTGTAGTTGCCAGCGCAGGGTCTCCCTGCCATTCTGATTTTGTCTGCAAATCTCCGAATTGCGCAAAATTTGAAAAGAAATGCGTATACGCGTTTATAGAAAAAGCATCGGCAAACAGGCTTCCGTGCGGAGAAATAATCATTACTAAATCAGGCTTGCTCAAATACAGGTCTTGTTCTAGTTTTTCCATTGCTTCCCGGGTTTTTTTGACTTTTTTGATTTCGTCCTTGCCAATGTTGGGAATAAGCAGAGGAGGATGGGGTACGACGGCTGAAAAAACTAATGGCATAGAATTAAAATTAGAAGTAAATTTATTGTAGCATTTTTAATTGGGATTTTGAAGCCTGGTTGGCAAATAGATCGGCTGGCCGGTCGGATGGCTGATGCCGGTAACCAAGTCAGTCCAGATTATATTTTTCCAGTTATAGCCATAGGCGTTAAACACTTCTTCAGAAGCAATGTGGCGTTTTTTGCCGTTTTCCATAACATAGATTTTATTGCTGCCAATAATGCCGAAAAGCGTGCCGTCTTTAAATTTCAGCAAGTCTCCAAGCAGATAATTCTGCAGGGCATATACGGAAGTTTTTTCTTCTTTTAGGCTGGGAAAATTTATTTTTGCAATCTGCGGGTCTGAAACAGGCTGTAAAATATTATTTTTTAAAAAGTACAAATTATTAGTTTCCTTCACTTTGATTAATTTGCCGGCTGGATTTTCAATATCTGCTGTGATTACCTGGCCAAGCGCATAGTTTTGCAGGTCAGCCGGAGAAACTTCAATAAATTCCCCGGGGTTGTAGCCGATTTTTTTTACAGCTTCAAAATTGGCGAACGGCCTGATGATGTCAAAATCAACTAAATAATAATTATCGCCCTGTTTTAAAATTGAATAATTGGGAAAGCTCAAATCATTGCCATCAGGATAATTGTCCAGTTCAGCAGGAGGCACAATTAAAATCATTTTCGGGTCAAAACGGCTGGTTAAAACAGCCATGCTTCTGATAGCTCGTTTTTTTTCATCCTGCAGAAAATATACTGCCGAATCATTATGAGTTTTAATCAGCGAACCATCAGGATAAGTCTGGCCAAACCAGCTCTGCCACAGGGACCAGAAATTCTTATTGCCCTCAATGTGCGGAGTATAGGTGTAGAGAAAGGCAGTGGCGTAATTTTGAGGCATTACCACTTGTCCGTCAATAATGTAAGTGAGATTCGGCCGTTTAATCCAGATTTCTTTGTTTACATTGTCATAATACCAGCGGATTATTCCAGCAGAGCTGTCCACCTGCTTGCCAAATCCTTTGTTGTTCAGATATGCTTCGCAATTCCACCCGCACCCGTCAGTAATGCCATAACCGCAGGCGCCGTCAAATTGCTTCTGGGTGGGGAATTTGTCAGTAACCAAGCTTTGCTCTTTCTGCAGTTTTACCAGCAGGTATTTTGGATTTATTTGATGCTCCTGCGCCGCGCGGTAAATAATATCAGAAGCCATCCGTTCAATTCCATCTTTATCTAACGCGCGGTATCTTGCCAAGAATGATTCATAATCTTCCAAAAACGCTTGAATATCAGCCCTGTCCATGCTCTGAAAATTCTGTATTTCTTCATCGCTGATTAAGAAATTTGGGTTAAAATCATCCACAGCAAAAACAGGGGAGTGGGGCAATAAAAGAGATGCTAATATCAAAAAAATAGTCATTTTCCCAATATGGCTTTTCATACAGAGGCATTATAGCAAAAAATGAGATAAAAGTGTAACCCCTGAAGGGGGTACTGTACAACCACTTGATTTTTTATTTTCATAGTGGTAGAATATTTCCATCTTTTAACAGAGGTTTGTCTATGAATGTAATGTCTTTTTTGTGTTTGAAGAAGTAATGGCAACGGTCGGCAAGCACTAAGAGAAGGGAATATGAAAAGAGTCATCGTATTCTCTAATCTTAGAAGGGGATTACCTGCGCTGGCTATTTGGTGCCATCAGGTATTTTCCTGGGGTTAGACCCCGAAGTGTTTAACAAGGTCTTTCTGCGAAAGCAGACAGACAACACGCGTTCTTTTTTAAAAAATTACCGTCTTTGACGGGCATTAGACTATGCAGTTATATACACAGTATATATGGACCCTCTGGGTCTAAACTGGGTAGTCGGGGGGTGGTAAAGCGACTCTCTTCTACCCCTTTCTCCCTAAAACAACACAACCCGCTCAGATTCTTGAGCGGGTTGTTTATTTTTTATCTGCCAATCTTCAATTTATTTTTTTCAACTTCAACCCTCACTTCATCCCCATCTTTAATCTTTCTTTCAATAATCTGCATTGAGAGCTCGTCAAGAAGCTCGGTTTGGATTACGCGCTTGAGAGGGCGGGC
>CAZHEJ010000006.1:0-7110 GCA_964531615.1 uncultured Gammaproteobacteria bacterium
CAAGAATGATTTTTTTATCAGCAAGCCGTTTGTTTACCAAATTTAATTGCAAATTCACAATCTGGCGGATTTGCTTTTCATCAAGCGGATGGAACATTATGATTTCGTCAACGCGGTTCAAAAATTCCGGCTTGAAGTGCTCGCGCAGTTTTTCCATTATTTTTTCTTTGATGTTTTCTTCCTTAATTTTTTGGATGCCTTTTCTGTTAGCGCCTCCGCCAAAGGCGGATCCGCCTAGGGCGGAAAATCCGAATTCCCCAGCTTTGCCCATCTGCATTATCATTTCCGAGCCGATGTTGCTGGTCATGATAATTACTGTGTTTTTGAAATTGACTCGTCTGCCCTTGGCATCAGTCAAATGTCCATCTTCCAAAATCTGCAACATCATGTTAAAAACATCGGGATGCGCTTTTTCAATTTCGTCAAACAGCACGACTGAATACGGGCGCCTGCGGATTATTTCTGTCAATTGCCCGCCTTCTTCATAGCCCACATATCCGGGAGGGGAGCCAATCATTTTGCTCACAGAGTGCTTTTCCATATATTCGCTCATATCAACGCGCACAAGAGCGTTTTCGTCATTGAACATAAAGTCAGCCAGCGCTTTTGCAAGTTCGGTTTTTCCAACTCCTGTCGGGCCCATGAAAATGAATGAGCCAATCGGCCTTTTTTCTTCTGCTATTCCAGCGCGCGACCTTCGTATCGCGTTCGCTACAACATTTATCGCTTCTTCCTGTCCGATTACGCGCTGGCTTATCTCATTTTCCATCTGCGCAAGTTTTTTAACTTCATCCTGAAGCATTTTTGAAACAGGAATTCCTGTCCATCGCGAGACCACAGAAGCAATATCTTCTTCTGTCACTTCTTCTTTGAGAATGGCGCTGCCTTTTTGTATTTCAGCCAGCTTGCTTTCGCTTTTTTTAATCGCTTCTTCCAGCATTGGCACTTGGCCGTAGCGGATTTCCGCTACTTTTTGCAAGTTGCCCTTGCGCTCTTCAATGTCGGCCTGCTGTTTGAGCCGTTCAATTTCTTTTTTATGCTCGCGGATTTTGGTAATAATGTCTTTTTCATTTTTCCAGTGCACTTCCAGTTCATTGCTTTTTTCTTTCAAATTTGCCAGCTCTTCTTTTAATTTTTTCTCCCTGTCTCTGGATTCCTGGTCTTTTTCTTTTTTCAGAGCGCGTAGTTCAATATCTATTTTCATCATTTTGCGCTTCATCTTGTCCAGCTCGTCAGGCATTGAATCAATTTCCATGCGCAGGGCCGAGGTTGCCTCGTCAATCAAATCAATCGCCTTGTCAGGCAGGAACCTGTCAGTAATATACCGGCTGGATAATTCAACCGCTGAAATAATCGCATTGTCAGTTATTCTAACGCCGTGATGCACTTCATATTTTTCTTTTATTCCGCGCAATATCGCGATGGCGTCGTCAACAGACGGCTCATAAACAATTATCGGCTGGAATCTACGTTCAAAAGCTGCGTCTTTTTCAATGTGCTTCTGATATTCTTTTAAAGTCGTTGCGCCGATTGTATGCAGTTCTCCGCGCGCCAAAGCTGGCTTTAGCATATTTGACGCGTCAACCGCGCCTTCGCTTGCGCCTGCGCCGACAATGGCGTGAAGTTCGTCAATAAATAAAATGATTTTGCCGCTGGCCTGAATGACTTCTTTTAAGACCGCTTTAAACCGTTCTTCAAATTCTCCGCGGAATTTTGTGCCGGCAACCAAAGACCCAATGTCAAGCGCGACAACTTCTTTTTCTTTCAGACCCTCCGGCACATCGCCATTCACGATTCTCTGCGCCAATCCTTCAACAATGGCGGTTTTTCCAACGCCCGGCTCGCCGATAAGCACAGGATTATTTTTCGTCCTGCGCGACAAAACCTGCATCACGCGCCGGATTTCATCATCCCGGCCGATTACAGGGTCAAGTTTTTCCTTGCGCGCAAAATCAGTCAAATTTTTCCCGTATTTTTCCAAGGCCTGGTATTTGCTTTCCGGCTCTGGCGAATCAACGCGCTGTGTGCCTCTTACCGTCGCTAAAATTTTCAGAACATCATTGTATTGCACGCCCTGCTTTGAAAGCGCGTCGCTAACAGGATTTTTTCCAGTCAAATATGCCAGCAAAAGATGCTCAACGCTGATATATTCATCTCCCATTTTTTTGGCCTCGTTTCCAGCGTTTTGCAGAATATACATCATTGCCTGGCCCATTAAAATCTGCCCCAGCCCGCCCGAATTCATTGTCCCAAACTGCTTTGGAAGCGCATTAATCATTTCCTGCGTATTATCGCGGAATTCTTTGAGATTTATATTTAATTTTTTCAAAACCGAAACCACGACCCCGTCTTCCTGCTCCAATAAGGAAGCGATTAGATGAGGAGGTTCAACCTGCGGTTGGCCGTTTTCATTGGCAATCTGCGCGGCTCTCTGCAGGGCTTCCTGCGATTTGTTTGTAAAGTTTTGTGGAAACATATTTATCACTCCCATACCAAGAGTGCTAATTAATACTGTACCACATTGCCAAAACCTGTCAAGTGATATAGAATATAGCTATATTATAGCATATTTTTATGGCTCTTCACAGGGTTTTTATCGCTTTTCCAATATCAAATGAGGCAAAAGACGAATTACAAAGAATTCAAAACGAATTAGAGCCCTTAAACCGCAGAGGCAGAATCCGCTGGTCAAAGCCAGAAGGAATGCATATTACTTTGGCATTTTTGGGTGAGATTAATGAAGAGAAAATAGAAAATATTAAAAAAATATTAGAAAATATATTAAAAAAATATTCCGGCTTTTCATATTGGCTAAGTCAGATTGACGCTTTTCCGGATAAAGAACAGGCAAATGTAATTGTTGTCAAAGTTGCGGAAGAGGGGAGAGCGAGCGCAAAAATTCAGTCAGAGCTGGCGCTAGAACTGAAAAAAATCGGGTTATACTGCGACAATCATCCGTGGCATCCGCACATAACTTTAGGCAGAAACAAATCACATCATCATGTGGATGGATTGAATTCAGTTAAAGTGGGAAAAATAGTTTGGAAAGTTGATAAAATTGAGTTGATTAAGAGTGAACTTTCGTCCGAGGGGCCAAAATATACAATTTTAGAAAGTTATAGTTTATGAACATTTTAGGCGTTAGAATTGACAATTTTACCAAAACACAAGCATTGCAAAAAGCCAGTGAATTTTTGAATTCGCAAAAACAACACAAAATTTTCACTCCCAATCCAGAAATGCTTGTTGACGCGCAAAAAGATAAATATTTTAAAAATGTCTTGAATTCCGGGGATTTGAATGTGTGCGATGGGATCGGTCTTTCACTCGTCAGTGGGTGTAAAAGAATACCAGGCACTGATTTTATGGAAGATATCTGTGCCTTAGCAGAAAAAGAAGATAAAAGCGTGTATTTGTTGGGGTCTGGGTCAGACGAGGTAGTAAAAAAAACGGCAGAGGTGTTGCAAATGAAATATTCACAATTAAAAATAGTTGGATGTAATAGAGGTGTAAAGATTGAAAGATTAAAAGATTATAAGATTGGATATGACAAAGAAAAAAATGATGAAATTCTCCATGATATAATCATGCAAGCGCCGGATATTTTGTTTGTCGCGTTTGGGCATGGGAAGCAGGAAAAATGGATTTATGAAAATTTAAAGCACTTGCCGAGCGTTAAAATTGCCATGGGCGTGGGCGGGGCATTTGACTATATTTCAGGCAAAATTCCCCGCGCCCCTTTATTTTTGCGCAAAATTGGGTTAGAATGGATGCATAGGTTGCTTAAAGAGCCAAAGAGAATAGGAAGAGTTTGGAAGGCGATTGTCCAATTTTTATTCTTATACTTTACACATAATTAGAATTTTATGTCACAAACAGAAAAAGAAGGATGGCTATTGTCTGCTTTAACGGAAAAGAAAAGCAATGAAGGTCATGCTGTACATCCGGTGCTTAAATTAAGATATGATCCGCAGACAAAAGGAATTATTTTAGAAAGGCTTGTTGGTCATGGCAAAAACTATGTTGATATGCAATTAGATGAATTAGAGCAGGAAGTCATAGATGACCTTCCAGAGCTTCTGGAGGATTTTTTAGCCGAAAATGAGGTTGTGATAAATAATTTTTTAGGTATAGATTATAGGGAAGCAGGGATAAGCGAGATGTCGTGGAAGTGGATAATATATAAATTCAAGGAATATTTGAAAGAGCGCGATTTGCCCGTGCCGGCTGATTTGGATAAATATGTTCATTTTGATGAAAATAACATTTGAATAGCACAAAATTTTATGATTAAGACCCGTTTTGCGCCCAGCCCCACAGGTTTTCTGCATGTTGGCGGTTTGCGCACCGCCCTGTTTAACTATTTGTTTGCCAAGAAAAATAAAGGCAAGTTTTTATTGCGCATTGAAGACACTGACCGCGAGAGATATGTTGAAGGCGGGATTGATAATATATTAAAATCACTGCATTGGGCCGGGATTGAACCGGATAATAAAAAACCATACATCCAGTCAGAACATCTGGATGTTTATAAAAAATATGCGGAAGAACTTGTTGAAAGCGGGCACACGTATTATTGTTTTTGTACAAAAGAGCGTTTGGAAGAAGTCAGAAAAATACAGGAATTGAGCCATCAGCCGACTGGCTATGATGGGCATTGCCGGGAGATTTCCACTAAAGACGCACAAAAGCGCGTCAAAGCAGGGGAGAGCTATGTGATTAGGATGAAAATGCCGAAAGAAGGCGTGACGAAATTTAATGATTTAATCCGCGGGCAAGTAGAATTTGAAAATAAATTAATTGATGACCAGATTTTGCTTAAAGCCGATAGTTATCCAACGTATCACTTGGCAGTTGTTGTTGATGATTATTTAATGAAAATAACGCATGTGATAAGAGGAGAGGAGTGGCTTTCTTCAACGCCAAAACACATTCAGCTTTATAAAATGCTTGGTTGGAAGCCGCCTCAATTCGCCCATTTATCTTTGCTTTTAAATCCGGACAAATCAAAACTCTCTAAGCGGCAGGGCGATGTTGCTGTAGAAGATTACATTCAAAAAGGATATTTGCCAGAGGCACTGATTAATTTTACCGCGTTTTTGGGCTGGAATCCCGGCAGTGAAAAAGAAATATTTAGTTTAAAAGAATTAGAAAGAGAATTTAGTTTAGAAAAAGTTAATAAAGCCGGTGCAGTGTTTAATTTAGAGAAAGTGAATTGGTATAATCGCGAGTATTTGAAACGGATGGATGATAAAAAGCTGGCTGAAATTTGCAGACCAATGTTTGAGAAAAAATACAAAATATCTAATATTAAATATTTAATATTAGATAAAATTGTTGCTTTGGAGAAAGAACGGGCTACGACAATAAACGAGCTGGTTGATGCAGTTCAGTTTGTTTTTGAAGAGAATAAGTATGAGCTAAAACTTTTGGCTTGGAAGAAGTCCACTTTGGAAGACGCGAAAATTAAGTTGCAATTATTATATAATTTTCTGAACACAAAAAATGTTCAAAGCTGGGATAAAAAAGTGCTAGAATCAAAAATAGGGGAGTGGATGAAAGAAAAAGGGATTGGGACAGGCGAGGTTTTATGGCCAATGCGCGTTGCCCTGTCAGGCCAGCAGAATTCTCCCGGACCGTTTGAAATTGCGGAAGTTTTGGGAAAAGAAAAAACTCTTGAGAGAATTAAAAAAGCAATTAATCTGATTTAAGAAATGAAAAAAAATATTTTTTTATTTTTATTTATATTAATCGGAATATTTTTAATTCCCAATTTTGCATTTTCTGCAGAAGTTGGAGGAAATAGCGAAGAAATAAACCAATTAAACCAGAAAATCGCTGAAAAAAAGGATAAAATCAAGCAGCTTGAAGCCAGTATAGAAGAATATAAGCAAAAAATCGGCCAAAAAAGGCTGGAAGCAGTCTCTTTATCAAATCAAATGGCTATTTTAGACAACCGCACCAAGCAGATAGAACTGGACATTGCTGCTACAAAAGAAAAATTAGAATCTTTAAATCTGGAGATAGAAGCATTGGGGCTTTCCATAGAAGATAAAGAAAAAACTATAAATAAACAGAAAGAAATGCTGTCTGAACTGCTTCGGACGCTGAATTATAATGACAACCGAACTTATATTGAGGTGGCAGCGGCTTATAATAATTTTTCTGATTTCTACAATCAGGTCCAGTATTTAAAAAAAGTGGAAGGCGATTTAGGAAAGAATGTGCGCGGTTTAAGGCTTGCAAAAACAGAGCTGGAAGATAAAAAGAAACAAAACGAAGAAAGAAAGGCTTCCTATGAGGCCTTGCACATGGAATTACAGGATAAAAAAGGCAATTTGCAGGATCAAATAGGCTTAAAACAAGATTTATTGGTAAAAACGCAGTCTTCCGAATTGGTTTTCAGGACCATGCTTAATAATTTAAAGTCCCAATATCAGCAGATTGAGAGTGAAATCACGGGCATTGAGCAGGAAGTCAGGAAGCGTTTGTCAGCGCAGGAAAAATTGGAAAATCTGGAAGGGGATTCGCAATTATCCTGGCCGACCCAAAGCCGTTTTATTACATCTTATTTCCATGATCCTGAATATCCTTACCGCTATATTTTTGAGCATAATGGAATTGATATACGAAATTCGCAGGGCACGCCGATAAAGGCCGCAGCCTCGGGCTATATTGGCAGAGCAAAGAATTGCTCCGCATCATCCTGCTATAGTTATGTCATGATTATACATTCAAGCGGTTTAGCGACTGTTTACGGCCATTTAAGCGTTATAACTGTCAAAGAAGACCAATTTGTGACTCGCGGTGATGTAATCGGCTATAGTGGTGGAACTCCTGGAACAAAAGGCGCAGGGCCGTTTGTGACTGGTCCGCATCTGCATTTTGAAGTGAGAGTTAATGGCATCCCGGTTAATCCATTGAATTATCTGCCTTCTTAGTTATATTAGAGTAGGATAATGTCGCATAACATACATTGTGCGACGTTATATACTAAGGTAAAATAAACTGTTTTTTTCCACTCCCCTGCCATTTATCGCCAATAAACACGATCTAAAAACCGCAGGTCAATATAATTTAAATTTTGTTTTTCTTTTAAAAGATATTGCA
>CAZHEJ010000006.1:7120-31049 GCA_964531615.1 uncultured Gammaproteobacteria bacterium
TGGAAATACCAATCCAGATAAAATTTTTAATTATTTTAAAAATAAAAAATTAAAAGAAATGATAGTCATCCCTTATCCTAACTGTGATGACCAAAAAATTACAGGTTATATTTTTAAACCAGGTACAGAGCTATCTGATTTTCTTGAATTTAGAGAAACAGAAGTATTAAAAAATGCTTTTAATAAGAAAAGATGAATTCATCGCCAGTAAACACGATCTAAAAACCGAAGATCAATATAATTTAAATTTTGTTTTTCTTTTAAAAGATATTGCAGTTTGGCGAATTGGTTTTCAACATCTTTATCAAGTCTAACTTTAATTTCAAGCTCTCGGCGCGTTTTAATCAAGCCCTCCCCCGCTTTTCCCCCTTCCATAGTTATATACTCCAGCCTGAGACTGGTTCTTTTATTTATTAAATTAAACCACTGAATTATTCCAAAAGCTGTATTTTTATCCAAAATTTGATCATTTACACTGCCTGAACTGCCATCTTTTTCATAAATAATTGGATAATCCCCCATTTCTTTCTTGACAGACTCTGCATCAAGCTGTTCATTTTCGCTTGCCTGCCTTAAAATTTCCAGAATTTTGCCATTGGCGTCAAGATAATAATATTTTTTTCCATTATCATAAATAATAGTGGAAATTTTTTCCTCTATTTGTATTTCCAAATTGTGAGGAAATATTTTTTTAATGACAATAGTTTCCAGAGGGAATTTCTCTTTTAAAATACTGTTTAATTCCCCAGTATCCACTAAAAAATAATTTTTCCCGGGTAAAATCAGCCAGTGGCGGCAGTTTATAATGCCTTCAACATTGGCTCTGAATTCTGATTCTGGTATGCGTTGCAGCCCTATGAGCGAAATTTTTCTGATTTGAAAAAACGGATGGAAAACTATTATGATAATAAATAAAAACAGGCTGGCAATAAGCCCGTAAATTTTTATTTTATTTCTCCATCTTCTGCCCTCGTTCTCTATGAAAGGATTTACTTTTTTTTCATGCCAGGCAAAATCCCGGTAGGATACCTTATCATTGCCTAAAGACACAAAGTCAGCGGCTTTTTGAATGCCCTTTCCCCATTGCCGTTTTAATTTGTAGGGGTTGAATAATCTACGCACAATTTAAAATCCTCTTTTTTGCCTTCTGAATGTTTCCACTATCCAGTTTAGCCAATATTTTTTGTTTATAGGAAGATCTTGGCAATGGATCAGATTTTTAGAAAAACCTCCAAACCCTTTTTTAAAATGGGTTATTCCGTAAAAAGGATGTTTTTTTGATGCATTTTGCGGGGCGATGCCCCAAAAATTGTACCATTTAATGCCTCTTTTTTTGGCTTCTTTGATTGCCTCCCATTGAAGCAAATAGGAGGTCGGCAATTTTTTATCAGCTCCCAACGATGCGCCATGCCTGTAGACTGCCATATTTCCATAATACATAATAATTGCCGTTGAATCCAATGTTCCGTCCGAAAGAAAAGCGTCAAGAATCAAAGTTTGGTCCTGCGGCGCAAAAGCCTCAAACTCTTTGCTTATATAATCATCTGAAAAACGATGGAATTTATGCCTTTTGGCAGTGACGGAAAGCAATTTGTTAAAGTCGCCTAAAGCTGCGGCGTAGTTGAATTTTTCTATCTTTACATTCTCTTTTTCGCAGCGCCGTATTAAATAACGGTGGTTTTTTTCCATGTTCAATAATATTTCATGGTATGAAGAGGATAAATCCAGAATCCATGTGTTTTCAGCCAAAACATGCATTGGAGCATCCCTAAATCCGCATTTTTTGAATAAGTTTTTGTTTTTTTCATTATCATCCCAAAATGGGCTGATGCGGATAAAATCATAATCATTTTTTTGCGCCAATTGTTTTAAATGGCTTATAAATTCTCCAAAAGCAGATTCAAAATCAAGCCTTGGATCAAACATCGGCCCATAAGGCAAATACAGGAAATTTCCCCTTTTGGCATGCGTGCTTACTATTAATGAGCCGCCTGCCAGTTGATTATTCTCATAAATGCCGAGAATCCAAAACTGCTCCCCTATTGATTCAAAAAATTTTCCGTATTGAAAAGATTGCACAAAAGGAGTAAACGGCTGTTTTAGCAGGAAATCTTCCCACTCCTGCCCTGATTGTATTTCTTTAATCGCCAGCATATTAAAATGCATTGATGAATTTTATGATTCGTTCTGCTTGTCTGTCGCTTATATTAATATCTGTCGGCAAATTTACTGACTTGGGCGCTTTCGGCGTCTCATACCAATTTCCCAGTATTATCCCCTGTTTTTTGGCTTTTTTATGCATCTCTTGCGGATTATCGATTAAAATCGTATAGCGAAGCCAGATGCTTCCTTCGTTCCACTCGGGCTTGGTAATTTTGGGGTTTTTTATTTTTTTACTGTATAAATCAGCTATCTTTTTTTGATGCGTGATTATATTTGGCAAAAAGTCAAATTTCAAAAAGAGCATCTTTGCCAGCGCATTGGGAAATTTGGCGGGATAAAAAATTACCGGCAGTCCCATTTTTTCCTCTTGATAAATTATTTTATTGATTAAATTGATTTTTTTTGCAATCGCCAGCAGGCACTTCCCTACCCCAAGATGATAGATTGGTTTGCAAAGAGCAAATAAGACGCAGTGCATCAAATGCTGGAAAATTTTTAATTTCCGCGATTCAGGAAGCTGTTTTTGATATTCTCTTATTTTCTTGATTAACTCATCATTATTGCTTATTAAAGCCCCTCCCCTCACACTGGACAGCATCTTGTCGCTGCCAAAGCTAAGCATGCCAATATCGCCAAAAGTTCCAAGCAGTCGGTTTTGATATTTTCCACCCAAAGAATGCGCACAATCTTCAATGACAAATAATTTGCGTTCACGAGCTATTTTTATCAATTCATCAATCAGCGCCGGTTTGCCGAAAGTATGCTGAATAATCAAGACTTTTGATTTATTGGTTATTTTTTTTGTCAGATCGATTGGATCCATGTTGAAGTCGTTCGTCACATCTATAAAAATCGGATTGGCTCCCAGCCATTTGATAGCGTTTATTACCACTATGCAGGTGTATGATTGGACTAAAACATCGTCATTTTCCTTTATGCCAAGCGCTTTAAGCGCAAAATAAAGGGCTGTGCGTCCGCTGTCAAAACATATTGCGTCTTTTGTCCCGAAAAATTTTTTTAGTTTATCCTCAATTTTTTCTGCATATCCGCCTGTCTGCCATTTGTTCCACAGCCAGGGAATAAAAACAAAACTAAGCGCTGTTTTTACATCAGTTTTTGCCAGATTTGGCGCGAAACCAGTGAAAATTGTCTTATTTTTTATGTTCATGCTCATTTATCTCTTTATATACTTCGCTCGGCATTCTGTTTTCCAGCAAAATTACTGATTTTGTGTTTTTTATGTTTTTTAAGTAATCAGTAAGTTCAGCATGGTTGAATTTAAACACTATATTCGTTTTTGACTTATTTCCCATTCCGCGCGTGAGCGGTTCAGCAAAGTCTTTTGTAATAATTACCAGCTCGTCAGCAGTAAAGGAAATTTCTTCGCCGATTTGCTGGTGCAGTTTTTCGCTTTCCTTGCCAAGCTCAAGCATACCCCGCGTAATGATAATTTTTCGCCATTCGGGCGGATAGCTATTCAAAACTTGAATAGCGACTTTGAATCCGTCCGGATTAGAGTTATAACTGTCATCTAAAATAATGCATCGGCCGTATTTTTTAGTTTCCAGAATTCCTGTTGGAGGCACTAAAGTTTTTGCTCTTTCCGTTATTTCTTCCAGGTTCATTCCCAGATGCAGGGCTACAATCAGACAGGGCGTGATATTCATTATATTATGCTCCCATTTTAAAGGGGCGAAAATATTAAATTCCAATGTTTTTGTTTTAAAAACGCCTTTTATGCCGTCAGGAGTTTTTTCTATTTGTTTTATTAAAACATCAGGCTTGTTTTCTTCTTCAGCGCCGAATGTTTTAACTTGGCAATGCAATTGTTTTAAATATTCAGTGCAAAGCTTGTAGTCCGCATTAGTTATTGCCAAACCGTCTTTCGGCAAGGCCTGAAAAAGTTCGTATTTAGTTTTTTGAGTAATTTTAATATCGCCAAAAAGCGCTAAATGCTGTTCATTAATAGCAGTTAAAATGCCTATTTTCGGCTTAACTATTCTGCAAATAGCGCTTATTTCTTTAGGACGGTAAGCCCCCATTTCCACTATAAACACATCAATTCCTGCGAAATCAGTTTTAAGTATGAATAGAGCATTGCCGATTTCGGTATTTATGTTTTTAGGCGTTTTTACAACCTTATATTTAACTGAAAGCAAATGATAAAGAAAGTTTTTTACTGATGTTTTTCCATAGCTTCCAGTGATGCCGATGACTAATAAATTTGGATAGCGGTTGATTTTTTCCCGCGCCAAATGGATTAAATAGCGCTTAACAGCTCCAAAAGGCAGTTTTAAAGCTAAAACCACAGTTGACAGCAGAGCAAAACGCAGAATAAGCAGAATCAGCGGCAGGGTCCAGTCGCGCGTGATTATGAATATTATCCCTTCAATTGACAATGATAAAAAAATTATAATAATCGCTTTGACGGTGGGGATTGGATAGCGCAGGTGTTTTTTAAAATACCTGTAAAGATTGTAGAATAAATCTATAATAAAAATCATCAACAGCAGGTATTTGGCGGCAGGAACGCTGTTGATTGGCCAGAAAAAAATTATAATTGCTATCACCGACCTCCATAAAAGCGCATATTTAATCCAAAAATTTTTTCCCTGTTCAGTAGAAAGAAAATCGCGAAAGCGGTCCCAGCGGTATTCTTTTAATTGCCAGATATGGCAAAAATCAGCATAGTCGGCTGCTGCGCTTAGAAACCAGAGAAATCCGATAATCAAGTTAATCAACGAAAGCATATCAGCTTAAAAAATTTTGTATAAGCGATAACAATTGTTTCGGCTGCTGCAAATGCAGTCCATGCCTTCCATTTTTAATTATTTCCAATTTTGAATTTGGAATTAATTTGTTTAGCTTGTAAGCGTCAGATACGGGCAGATATCCATCAAGAGTTCCCCAGATAATAAGCGTCGGAGCAGAGATTTTGCCTGCGGCCTCTGCTTGGTCTTGGCGGATGATATTTTTAAATATTTCGCGCTTAATTCCCGATGTGTCATGGTAATCCTGCGCTCCAATGACTTTATGGTAAATTTCTTCAGCCCAAAGAGAGCCTTTTTCTATCCACGGCATTTTAAATATTAATTTTCCTAATTTAGCGCCGATATTGAAAATAAATCTTCTAAAAGTTTTTTTCGGCCTGAAAACTGCCGGCGCAGTTAAAATCAATTTATCAATCATTTCTGGGTATTTTGAGGCAAATACTGTCGCTATTTGTCCGCCGAAAGAATGTCCCAATAAAATCACCTTGTCATTTTTTTCTGGATCCCTGCCTTCGCAGGGATGACAATTAGACAATTTATTTTTCACAAACTCCACATATTCTTCAATCCCCCACGCCGTGTCAGGACACGGTTCATCGCCAAAGCACGGCAGATTAATTACTTCAACATCAAAATCCTGCTTTGCCAGATCAACAAAGCTCTGCCACGTTTCTCTTGTTCCTCCCCAGCCAGGGAGAATGACTAATGTTGGCTTCATGGCTTTTTAATAATTTTTTTCCCCACCCATTTTCTTAATACTTTCGGCACAATTATACTGCCGTCTTTTTGCTGAAATTGCTCAACAATCGCAGGCAATATCCGGCTGGTAGCTAGTCCTGAAGCATTTAAAGTATGCAAATATTTTTTTTCGCCGTTTTTGGCCTTGTATTTCATATTGCCTCGGCGAGCTTGATAGTCGCGGGCATTTGAAGCTGAACTCACTTCTTTATATTCTTTCATTGATGGAATCCAGACTTCAATATCATATGTTTTGGCCATGCTGGCGCTGCAGTCCCCTGCTGCCAGCTTGGAAATGTGATAATGCAAGCCCAGCTCTCGTACAAGTTTTTCGGCATCTTTTATCATTTCTTCCAGCGCTTTTTCTGAAGCTTCGGGCTTGGTGTACTGAAAAATTTCAACTTTATTGAATTGATGCCCCCGTATCATCCCCCGCTCTTCAGTGCGGTAGCTCCCGGCTTCTTTGCGGTAGCAGGGCGTGTAAGAAAAATATTTTTTTGGCAAGTCTTCTTCCTCTAAAACTTCATCGCGATGAAAATTAATCAGGGCTGTTTCAGCGGTAGGCAGCAGAAATTGCATTTTATTTTCTTCTGTTTTAATCTGGAAGACATCATTGGCAAATTTAGGAAATTGGCCGGCAGTAAAACCGCACTCATAATTTAAAATATGCGGAGGTAGAATAAATTCATAGCCGTTTTTTATATGCTGTTCAATAAAAAAATTCAGCAGAGCCCATTCCATCAGCGCGCCGTCTCCCTTGTACAGCCAAAAACCGCTTCCGCCCATTTTTACGCCGCGCTCATAGTCAACCAAACCCAGTGTTGTGCATAATTCAACATGATCTTTGGCGGAGAATTCTGGTTTTTTGCCTCCAATTTTGATTACTTCATTATTTTCCTTACCGCCCGGTTTTACATCCTCATCCGGCAGATTGGGCAAAGAAGTAATTTTTTCGCGCAGTTCAGACTCTATAATTTTTAATTCCTCATCCAAATTTTTTATTTCATCCCCTACTTTCTTCATCTGTTCAATAATTTCCGGCGTCGGTTTTGTTTTGGAAGCCTTATTTTTTTCCGCCCGCAGATTTTCCAATTTCTGCAGGATTTCCAGATATTTTTTATCCAATTTCAAAATTTCCTCTAAATTCAAGTCAGACGGCTTCATTCTTTTTAGCAGCGCCTTTTTAACATCAACGGTTTTTTCGCGGATGAGATTGATATCCAACATAGTGATTTAAATAAATTTTAAATATTTTTCTCAATATATTTTTTGATCAGGCTGGATTTTATTTTTTTTCCATAGGGCGAGAGCCTGATTATTTTTGTCCACAAACCGAATTTTTTGATTTTTTCTTTCAGCATTTTTTCGTCTATTTTTTGGTCATAGCCCAAAGCAATCACATCCGGCTTTTTTTCTTTTATTATTTTATAATAGTCTTTTTTATTGCCAAGAATAACGTTGTCTATCAAATCAATATGCTTTAAAAAATAGATGCGCTGCTGTTCAGTGTGCAGAGGCCTATGTTTTTTTACTTTTTTAACATTAATGTCGCGCGCCACAACTACTGTTAATTTATCGCCATACTTTTTTGCTTGTAAGAACAAATGCAGATGCCCCAGATGGATTATGTCAAAAGTGCCAAATACCATCACTTTTTTCATATAGCTTTTACCAAGGGAAAAATTACGCATTCTCGTATAGGTTTGTTGGCCAGCACTGAAAACAGCCTTTCTGAATAGCCAAATCCGGTTGTTGGAGGCATTCCATGTTCAAGCGCCTCAACAAAATCCTTATCATGCATCTGCGCTTCTGTGTCCCCTGCTTCGCGCATTTTTGCCTGCTCTTTAAATCTTTCTGCCTGGTCAACAGGGTCGTTTAACTCTGAATATCCGTTTGCGAGTTCGCTGCCTGCCAAGATTAAATTATAACGTTCTGTCAATTGCGGATTTTCCTCTGTTCTTTTGGCTAATGGCGAAACGTCAACCGGATGATGGACTAAAAATACAGGCCCTTTTATATTTTTTCGGCAATATTTCCATAAAATGTCCATCAATCTCCCCTTTTTTAATTTATTTTCATATTCAATTTTTAGCGAGTCTAATTTTTTCTTAATTTCTTTTTCTGTTGCTTTTAAAATATCAATGCCAGTTTGTTTTTTTACTTCTTCCGCATAATCTATTTTTTTCCACTTGCAATCCAAATCTATTTCCCCAAATTCCCCGATTTTAAATTTTAGCGTTCCAAAAGTTTCTTTTGCTACATGCTTAATCAATCTTTCAACTAGTTTTATGCCTTTCTCATAATCAGCAAAAGCCCAGTAAAATTCCATTTGCGCATAATCCTGCAAATGCTCCCGACTCATTCCCTCGTTTCTAAACTGACGGCCGATTTCAAAAGTTTTTTCATAGCCGGCGACTATCAGCCGTTTTTGCCATAACTCGCCCATAGATATGCGGAGATAAACATCAATATCCAGCGCATTGTGATGGGTTATAAATGGCTGTGCGTCAGCTCCGCCAGCTGTAGTTTCCAGCTCTGGCGTTTCCACCTCTAAAAACCCTTCTTTTACAAGGAATTCGCGGGTTGCATTCCAAAATCTGCTTTTTTTACGGAAAATATCCTTAAGCTCTGGATTTAAAAGAATATCAAGATAGCGCTTGCGCAAGCGCAATTCTTCGTCTCGAAGCCCATGGAATTTGTCAGGCAAAGGCAGGAGCGCTTTTGTGAGAATCTCCCATTTTTTTACTAAAATTGACGGTTCGCCTTTTTGCGTAGCAAATCTTTCGCCTTCAACATAAATAATATCAGCGGGATCAATTTTTTCCACGAATAATTTATACTTTTTGCCGTCCAAATTATCTTGTTTGAAAACAGCCTGTATTTTACCTGATTCATCCTGAACATGGCAGAAAGTAATTTTTCCCATTTCGCGCTTAGTCATAATCCTGCCCGCGATTTGGACGATTTTACCTTCTTTTTCATTTAGCGCTTCTTTGATAGCCTGTCTTTCTTTTGTGCGCGCAGGATATGGATTTATGCCCAAATCCTTGAAGTATTTTACTTTTTCAAGCCGTATTGCCCGCTCATCATTAATATTCACAGATTGATTGTCTGCTTTCATAGAAGTAAAATTTTACTAAGTTATAGGAATATTGTACCAAATAATGGGTTTAAATACAATAACCTGCCCATTGAAGTTATTCCACCGGAAGGCGGAAGTTACAATGAGAATAACAATAACTTCGTATTGATGACTGTGGTAATGGGAAAAAAATTCAATGCTACTTTTCACGAGTTGGAAGTGGCTGGAACCAGTATCACGTCTATCCTTGACGGTGAACCTCTGAAGGGGGCCACAGTAGAAGTTAATGGCGAAATTGTTGGAGAAACGCCATATGTCGGAATCTTCGAGCCAGGCAAATATTACATTAAAGTTTTTCCTCCCAAGGACATTGATTGCATTGAAGCCGAATATAGCTTTGAACTGACAGCAGGCATTGAAGGTGCAGACATTAAAGCGGTCTTTCATAGTCCATAGGACATGGCAGGTGTGAGAGCCAAGAAAGATGGTAATCATCATGCTAAAAACGGAGGAATCCTGCCTTCCTCCATCCAATTATCATTTTTATTTGTTATAGAAATGATTGAGGAATAAAAAATCCTCCGATGTTATGTCGAGGGATTTTTTGTTTTTTAGTCTGTATATTTTCACTCTATCTCCATAATCTCGTATATCTGCGTTCCGCCCGGAGTTTTTACTTCTATTTTCTCGCCTTTTTTCTTGCCCAAAAACGCGCTTCCCAAAGGCGATTCATTGGAAATTTTGCCAAGCAGAGGATTTGCTTCCTGCGCCCCGACAATAGTAAATTCTTTTTTCTTGCCGTTTATTTTTACAGTAATTGTGGAGCCGATATTTACAAAACCTGAAGAATTGCCCTCCTGGCTGATGACCTTGGCATTATCTAAAATAAGATTAATTTCATTAATCCGCGACTGCACCCATGCCAGCTCCTCCCTGGCATTATGATATTCTGCGTTTTCCGACAAATCACCCATTTGGCGGGCATCATCTATTCTTTTTCTTAATTGTGGAGCTTTATCGCCCTTGAGCTCTTTAAGTTCTGCTTTTAAAGCATCCATTTTGTCTTGAGACATGTATTGTATGTCCGGCATAATAAAGAGTTAATCAAAAAAGTATCCGTTCGGGACGGATGTTTTTAGTATAACAGAGCTAAAATAAGATGTAAACCCTGAAAAAAGCGCTGTGGATAAGTCTAAAATAAACAAAAAAACCACCCAGGAATCCTCCACCCTATACTTACAAATCTCTTTATAAACATAGGGTTGAAGGGGTGGCTTTTGTGCACAAAAGTCCCTCCCCTTGCACCTCAAATCAGTCTACACCACAGGATTTTTCTCAATCATACCATCAAAGAACTCCTGTATAGTGCCTTCGAATTTCTTCCCAGTGCAATCTTTGCAAATCTTAGATCCAAAACCAGCAAGACGTTTTCCATCACTATATCTGTACAATTCCACGCTGTAAGCTTCATGACCTTTTTTTCTTCCTACACACATTTCTTGTTTGCAGACCGCACACCCGTCTAAATGTTCTGTCTCCTCTTTACAAAAATCACAATACTTTACATCAACTTCACGTTTCTCCTTAACATTCATAACGCCTCCTTTTAATTTGTGTTCCTTATATTAGGAACAACCTGCACTTATTTATTAAAAATAGAATAACATACGGATGTTATTCCGTCAAATCACATTTTTAAAATTCTATCTTTAATAACACCTCCCACACTCCCAATATTCTAACATCAAACACTTTGAAAATTACTGCTTTCTATAATTCCACCACCAGGCATAGAAATCATAGGCAATTTGGGCAGAAATTCCGCTTCCCTCTCCCCCTTCTTCAACTAGGATAGTTACAGTTATTTCCGGCTTATTAAAAGGCGCAAAAGAGGTGAACCAGGCATGGTTAGGCTTTTGGCTGTTCCATTGCGCCGTGCCGGTCTTTGCCGCCACAGAAAATGGCAAAGCTGAAAACCTGCGGCAGGACCCGTAAACTACGCAATCCCTCATGCCGTTTTTTACAGTATTTATGTTATCAACCATTATAAAATTTTCTCTGATTATTTCAATATTTACTTCCTGCCTATCCCCTGTTACTGGATCTATCACTGCTCTGACTAAATGCGGTTTAAGCAGTTTACCGCCATTGGCAATGGCAACAGTCATATTGGCGATTTGCAGGGGCGTAACTAAAATATCGCCTTGCCCGATGGATAAATTATAGGTGTCTCCAATATACCACTTTTCTTTTTTTACTTTCTCTTTCCATTGTTTAGTCGGTAAAAAACCGGATTTTTCATTATTTAAATCTATGCCGGTAAGATTGCTGAATCCAAATTTTTTCAAATACAAATTGATTTTTTCCATTCCCAGGCCTTTAAATTCATTATAACCGCCGCCGATATAGTAAAAAAAAGTATTGACTGACCATGCCAAAGCTTTACGCACGTTTGTTAAGCCATGCCCTTCTAAAAGCCAGTCGGGAAAAAACCAATTTCCAATTTGGAAGCCGCCTACGCTTAAAAAAGAGGTATTTGGGGTTATTATCCCTTCCTGCAATGCCGCAGCTGCTATGGCAGGTTTTATAGTTGAACCAGAAGGGTATAAACCGCTTATGGCGCGGTTGAATAAAGGCAGATTTTCATCTGAAACATAAGCTTGGTAGGCATTATCCGTAATTCCACCGGCAAAATCGTTATTATCAAATGACGGCAAGCTTGCCATTGCCAATATTTCTCCGCTGCGCGGGTCCATAACTATGCCAACCGCGCGTTTTTTATTGCCAGCTTTAAGATTGGCTGAAATTATTTTTTCAAGCTGGCTTTGCATTTTTTGGTCAATCGCTAATTCAAGATGAAATCCCGCTGTAGGCGGCTCTTCTGCCAGCACGGTTCTTTCTTTGCCAAATGCATCAACTTCCACTCTTTTTTTTCCATAAGTACCGCGTAGAAAAAATTCATAGCTTTTTTCTATTCCGCTTTTGCCAATATAGTCAGAAGGCAGGTATCCCTGCGGATAAAGTTTATCCAGTTCCTCTTTATCAAGCTTTCCAATGTAGCCAATAAGATGAGAAAATGAATTTGGAGTGGAAGTGGCTGTTTTTATTTCCGGTAAATACAAACGTTTGCTTCCCCTGTGAATTTCAATTCCAGGAAGTTCAGCCGTGGCGATAAGAATTGACAGCGCGGTGTCATAAGGAATATTGTCTTGAATAATTATTGATTCATAGCTGTAAGAGCCGTATTCATTTAAGAGATTGTTTATTTCTTCAGCTGGCTGGTCAGTAAGTTTGGCGAGCTGGGAGATTACTAAATCTTTTGTTTTTTTATCGCGCGGCAGGGATTGAGGAATGATGGCCAAGGAAAAATTCGGGATGTTTTTTGTCAGAATAATTCCGTTTCTGTCATAAATCAATCCTCTTTCTGCAACCGTAGGAATTATTCTTTGACGGTTATTTTCCGCTGACAGCAGAAGTTTTTCACCTTGTATGATTTGCAGATAAGTCAGGCGGAAAGCAATCAAGATAAATGAAATCAGCAGAACTATAAAAAATAAACGCGCTTTTTGAACCGTAAAATAGTTGCCTAAAAAATTAGACCTGTAGCTGGTTGCATTCTGCTTGCTGGTCCGGTTGTCAAAATATACGGATTCTTCCACCCAATTATTCCTATATTTGCCATTCATTTTTCCATCGCTAAACGGCGCAGTATCCACGCCGAATAAATCTTTTTTATCTTCTTCATCTAACATAATATGAATCTATAAGAGCGGAATTTAATTTTTTTGAAAAGCGGGAAAGTATGAAATAAACCAGCCCAACCAGAAGATTGGTGAATAAAAACTCCCACCATGATGTAATAATAATCATTTTCCATGGGATAAATTCAATAATATTGAAAATATTTAGAATAATAATTATTAATATATAGAAAATCCGGTAGCTTATGATTATAAAAGAGCTTAATGCAACGGCAGCGTACCACGAACGATTGGTGAAAAAAAACTGGTAAAGCCAGTAGCCCAGAAGAAAAGCTATGGTACTGGAAAAAAGCATTATCCCAAACGGACTAATGGCGAAAAGCTCTATGAAAAGATGCGTAAAAAACACCAGCCAGATTATCAAACCAGAATGGCGCCAAAGAAGCAAGATGATAAAAAAGACAAACAAAATATTAATTTTTGACCACGGATATGGAAGAATGAAAGCCGCACTGATGTGGATTATTGAAATGCCTATCAGGCCGAGAATGCTTATTGCCAGAGAGATCCAATGGCGCATATTTTTAAATTTCTGTTATAACGGAAATCTTGAGGATTTTTTCTAAATTAGCAAAGGGCGTTAGAATAGCTCTTTGAAACGGCTGATAAGCCTCTTTTTCTATAGCTTCTATCGTACCGATGAGAAGTCCGGCCGGCATTTTTTCTTCAAGCCCGGAAGTAACAATGATATCGCCATTGTTTATAGTTTCATTTTGCGGCACATAGTCTAGTCTGACGCTGATTCCATAGCCGCCTTCTACCAATCCAAGGCTGTGGTCATTATTCACTACTTTTGCGGCTATTTTGCTTTGATTGTCATTTATCAGCCTCACTATTGAGATATCTTTTTCAATTTTTACAATTTTACCGACCAGCAAGCCATTGTTCACAATAGCCGGATCATTAATTTCAATTCCATCGTTTCCGCCGCGGTTTATTATTAGCGTATTTCCAAGCGGGTCGATATTTTTGCCTATAACGTCAGCTCCGATTGTTTTAAATGCGCTAGTCTTTACAAAATTAAGCTGTTTGCGCAGTTCTGTATTTTCGTCAGTCAATAATTTTAATTGCACTTTATCAATCTGGCGCAAATCTTCGCAGGAATCAAATTTTTCTTCGCCGCCATTTACTTTTATGCTTAGTGAATAAATTGCTTGAGTAGACGGTTTGACCAAAGCACGCAAAAAATATTCCATTGGCTTAAGCCAACCTAAATAATGAGAGACAATCACAATTAAAATAATAAAACTGATGCTTAAAAAAGTCTTCAAGCGGCTCCTCATAAATTAATTTATTTCTTTGTCTGCCTGGCTGAAGGCAGAACGATTTCATTCAATAACTCCTCTTCTTCAAGAAGAATCCCTGTCCCGCGGACCACAGCTGTAAGCGGATCGTCGGCTATTCGGACCGGAATGTCGGCGGATTTGGCTATTACCTGGTCAAGCCCTTTTAACAGCGAACCGCCTCCGGTAAGCAACAATCCCCTTTCATGAATGTCCGCGGTTAGTTCGGGAGGAGTGATTTCTAAAGTCATTTTAATGACATCCACAATCGCAGTAATTGAGCGCTGCAGAGCCTCGCGAATATGCTTATCTGTAATGGATACTTCTCGCGGCAAGCCGGTTAATACATCGCGCCCGCGCATAGGCAGCGTGGTTGTTTCGGCAAGTTCCATGGCTGTGCCTATTTTTATTTTAATTTGTTCAGCCTGCGTTTCACCGATAAAAAGATTAAATACTTCACGGGCATATTGCACAATATTCCGATTCATTTCATCGCCGGCAACATTTGTCGACCGCCAGTTAACTATGCCGTTCAAGGAAATTACTGCAATCTCAGTGGTGCCTCCGCCAATGTCCACAACCATATTGCCCACAGGGTCCTGAATCGGCATGCGCGCGCCAATCGCCGCGGCCATTGGCTCCTGAATTACATAGACTTTTTTAGCGCCAGCTGCCAAAGTAGCATCTTCCACGGCTTTAATTTCAACTTCAGTGACTTCCAACGGCACGCAAATAACAACTTTTGGCCTGGTAATTATTGAAACACCGCCCTCATAAATTTTATCAATAAAATATTTAAGCATTCTTTCAGTCACTTCATAGTCTGATATTACCCCATTAGTAAGCGGACGAGTGACTATAATATGCGGGGGCGTTTTGCCAAGCATGCTTTTTGCTTCATTTCCGACTGCCAAAATTTGCTCGGTGCGGGTGTTTACAGCCACTACTGAAGGTTCGTTAATAATGATTCCCTTCCCCTTCACATAAACCAGAGTATTGGCAGTGCCGAGGTCAATGCCTAATTCTTTCGTAAATTTAGAAAAAAAGTTTGCCAGCATAATCTACTGCAAATCGTTAATTTTGATTAATTTTGTTTCTTCTGAATTTCTTGATTTTATTTCAACACAATTTTTTTCCAATGTTTTCGGACTTACGACATATCTTATTGGAATGCCGATTAAATCGCTATCCGCGAATTTTTTTCCAGCGCTGTCATCGCGGTCGTCATAGAGCGTGTCTTTGCCATGTTTGATCAAATTATTGTAAATCTCGTCTGCTTTTTTGATGTCAGTCTCGTTTTTGCAGAGCGAAATTAAATGCACTGAAAACGGCGCTACGTTTTCCGGCCAGATTATGCCGTTCTTATCATGGCAGACTTCTGCTATGGAGCCCATTACCCGCGAAGGCCCGATGCCGTAACAACCCATAATCACAGCCTGTTTTTTGCCATTTTCATCAATATACTGAAAATTAAAAGCGCTGCTGAATTTTGTTTTCAGCTTAAAAATATTCCCGACTTCTATGGCTTTTTTGACTTCTCTTTTTGCGCCGCAATAAGGGCATTCTGCTGATTTAACCAGTTCTTTATTCTGATTTTTATTGCATTTTGGGCAAGCATGCACCTCATCTTCTCCATAAGGCGTAAATACATGGAATTCGTGTGAAAATTTGCTGAATACCCCTCCGCTGGCCTCGGCTATCTCTGCCCGCAGGCCGCAGCGCCGGAAAATTTTTAAATATGCCCGGCTGGCTTTTTCATAATATTCATCAAGTTCGGTCTCATTGTGATGAAAACTGTAAAGATCCTTCATATTGAATTCACGTCCGCGCAACAAGCCGGACTTAGCGCGCGGTTCATTCCTGAATTTATCTTGAATCTGGTAAACCATTACCGGTAGATCTTTATATGATTTTACGAATTTTTGAACTAATGGAGTGATTATTTCCTCATGAGTGGAGCCGAGAGCGTATTCTTTGTCTCCAGCGCCTTTGATTTTAAATAAAACATCAATTTCATTCCATCTTTTAGTGATTACCCAGTTTTCTTTCGGAGTAAGCGCCGGCATAAGAATTTCCTGTCCGCCTATTGCATTCATTTCCTCGCGGACGATATTTTTAATTTTATTTAAAACCCTCAAGCCTAACGGGAGGTAGGTATAAACGCCGGCCATTAATTTATCGACAAAGCAGGCCCTGACCAGCAGCTGGGCATTCAAACTAACCTCGTCTTTCGGCGCTTCTTTCAGTGTTTTAGTAAAAAGCTGTGATTGTCGCATATAGTTAAGATGGTTTTTCAGTTTTTAAAGATATTTTAAATACTAAATAAAATATTATTACCACCAGAACTAGCCCAACATTCCACCACCGCAAATACGCTTTGCTCTGCAAATAAAGCAAAATTATCAGAATCAACGAATATAAAAAAGCGTCTTTAAAACTGGATTGCACATACTTAAATAAAGGCATTGCTTCAGTGGAAAAATAATTTCTTAATAAAAAAGATATTATAGAGACTGTGCCCAGCAACGCTAAAAATAGGCTAAGATAAAAAAAAGCCAAACCAAAGCCCGTATCAGCAAAAGGGTCTATGTTTATCACTACCAGCCACCAGGCCAGCCAGCAAAGAATTGTTGCCAGCAACATGGTTGTCAAATACTGCTTAATGCTCATAGCAAATACCTTATTCTGTCTATTTCATTTGCTTTTAATTTTTCATTTATTTTTTCTACGATTTCCTGTTGTTTCAGTCTTATTTCCTGCGCCAAATTTGAATTAACGCAGGTGATTGTAAGGGTGCGATTCTTTAAAAAAAGAGGGCGCACATCGCAAGCACGTTCAGGGCCCAATATTTCAGCCAAGACTTTTTCCGCATATTCAATGATTTGATTGTTCTCCAAACTCATATGGTGTTATGATAACATATCCGTCCTAATAAATCCACTATAAAAGCCTGAATTCACAGATGTCCCTAAAATCGCATTTGGCGCACGTGCGGCTGCTGGGAACAGCCTTAAAATGGCCGTTTTTGATGAGATTGATTATCTCCAAGATTTTTTCTTCCATTTTTTTCAAATCAGCATCAGAGCCTAAAAATGAAATTCGCGAATTATCATTCAAATAGTAGAACGTGAGCTTGCTGATTTTACCAAGATTCTTATATTCAGGCAGCATCTGCACCGCCATCTGATAAAGAAGAAGCTGATTCTTGTCATCGCTGCTTAAAGTTTCTTTGCTCTGTCCGGTTTTATAATCAATAATCTCTAAAGTCCCGTCAACCAACCTGTCAATGCGGTCCATCCTGCCTTTTATGTAAAAATCTTTGATTTTTATTTTAAACGAGCTTTCCAGATTTGCAGGAATAATCCAACTTTTTTCTGCCAGCTCATAAAACGTTTTTAGAATCTCTTTTCCTTTTTTATGCATTTCTTCCCTCTGCCATTTAGACTGGTACCAGTCTTCAATCCAGCACTGGCTGTAAAAATCCACTAATTCTTCTAATTTTGGCGTGCAAACGGCGGCTGGCTGTTGAATTGCCGGCGATGAAAACAGCGAACCTTGCTGAATTGAATTTAATTCCTGCAGGCGACGATAGAATTTCAACAACGTATTATGCATTGTTTGTCCGAAACTCAAGCTGGCGCTGCCTTTTGTAGGCAAATGCAATAAATAAGCTAATTTATATTGATACGGGCACCGGCTGTAGGCATTAATCTGCGAATATGAAAAAGTGTCTGATATTTCGTACTCGGCATTTTGCTTATCAATGTTTTCTTGCTTTGAAGCATGGCTGGCAATCTGATTAATTAAATTTTTTTGTTCTGAACAAATTTTTTGTTCAAAACCAAGCTCTGCTAAAAAACGGCTTAATTTCACCTTTCTTTTTCCGCCATAGTCATTGGCGCTGGTTAAAAACAGCTTTTTTTGCGCGCGCGTAACAGCCACATAGAACAACCGACGTTCTTCTTGATAATGGAAATCCCCTTCTGGCAGTTTTTCTTTTATTAAAGCCAATGGCAATTCAATGCCTTCGCCATGCCGGCGCGTAGGAAATTTTTCTTCTGCTAAATTAGTTATAAATACGTATTTGAATTCCAAGCCCTTGGCGCGGTGCACAGTAAGAATATTTACAGAATCCGACGTATCGCTGATTTGCTTTACTGAACCTTCATCGCCTGTTTCCAAAACACAATTAAAATATTCTAAAAAATTATTTAAATCTGCCTCTGGCGTGATAATTTCATACTGCCTGATAAATTCAATAAATTCATGCAGATAGCCTATCTGGCGTATTATTTCGCGCTTTTGTTCAAGCTCGCATTTTGCCAGATATGCCAGATATCCGCTGTTGCCTAAAAAATTAACGAGCACAGTTGATATTTTTTCCTTCTGCGCCTGTTTTGACCCGTCTTGCAGCAAAAAAACAAGCTTGTTGCAGATATTCCTGCCTTCCTCTGAAATATCAAGTTCAGATGTTTTTTTTAAAGTTTCATAATAGCTTAAACTTTTTTTCTTTGCTGAATACAGAATTTTCTGCAGATCAGATTCTGTTAATTTAAAAAATGGCAGGCATAATAGTCTATAAATTGCTGATGATTCATGATATGAGTTTACGGCCTTTAAAAAATTGAAGCAATCCAGCACAATCGGCTGGCGATAAAGCCCGGAGGCAACCAAAAACTCATAAGGAATGTTGGCTTTTTCCAATCCATCCATAAATGGCTCTGCCTGGGAATTCGTGCGGACTAAAATCGCAAAATCATCCCAGTCCACTAATTCTTGTTCACGAATTTCACGAATTTTATTTACAACGAAATTAATTTCTTCTTGCAAGTTTGAACAATTATTATATTCAGTGTCTGATTGAGTGGAGATTTCTGCCTTCAATTTCTTATCAATATTCAGCTTCGCTTCAAGACGGTCAGGATTATTATTCTGTATTACCTTGTATGCCAAATCCAAAATTTCCTGCCCTGAACGGTAATTTTCTGTGAGCACAATTTCTTTCGCTTCTGGATAATCTTCTTTAAAGCGCATTATATTGGAAACAGATGCCCCCCTGAAAGCGTAAATAGACTGGTCATCATCCCCCACCACAGTCAAGCCTTCTTTACCCAATAGTCTGATAAGCTGATACTGCGCCCAATTAACATCCTGAAATTCATCAACTAATATGAATTTAAAACGTTTTTGCAGACTGTCTAAAATCTGCGCCTTTTCTTTTAAAAGCCTGTTCGCATAAAAAATCAGATCGCCGAAATCCAATGAATTATTGTCAAGCAAAAGCTGGTTATAGACATGATAAGCATTGGCTATTTCAAGCAGACGATTTTTTTCACCAGAATCCGCACTGTCCTTGTCCAACTGCACGCTTTGCGCATAATTTAAATAATCCTGCGGAGAAATCAATTCATCCTTGCATTTGGAAAAATGGCGGATTAATTCATGAATATGGCGAGCTGGATTGCCGAGCGGGCGGTAGTAATCAAGATTGAATTTAAGCAGGTTTTGGCGCACCAAAATCCAGGCCTGCGTGTCTGTAAGCAGTTTAAACTCATTATTAATTCCGATGTCAATTCCCTTTTCTTGCAAAATTCTCTGGCAAAAAGAATGGAAAGTGGATATCTGCATTTCAGAATAATCTGTATTTACTCTTTCTTCCATTTCCTGCGCGGCTTTTTCAGTAAAAGTCAGCGCTAAAATTTCCTCCGGCTTAGCGAGTTGTTGGCTGATTAAATAAGATATTTTTTGAGTTATTACAGTAGTTTTGCCGGTTCCAGCGCCTGCGATAATCAAAAGCGGACCGCCGGTATATTCCACTGCCTGTTTTTGGGCTGAATTTAATTCATATTTGAGCATAGCAATACCACGTATTCTACCATACAAAAAAGCGGGTTGAAAGCCCGCTTTTTATTAACTAATTTTCTTCGTCGTCTGCTGCTTCTTCGCCTTCTTCATAGCATTCGCAGCAGTCTCCGCAAGCATTGCACTTGGTGCAGGCCTCATCTTCATTCAGAGGCATATTGCATTTTGGGCAATTCATAGTTTGGGTTAAGATTTAATAAATATATACTTCGTGTAACATAATAAGTATAACATATTTTATGCGCGCGTCAAGAGTGTTTTTTCCTTTTTTCCACAAGCCACTATAAGCGCATGAAACTCTCTAAACGCTGACTGACGCGGACTTGCATGCGAACCGACGCAGAATTGCTTTTCAAAGAACTCCCTATAGCCATCATATTCTTTGAATTCAACTTTATGCTTTTTGCACAATCGCCTTGTGTATTCATCAATCACAAAAATGGGCTTGTTTAAAGCGTAAAGCAGAATTGAATCAGCGGTCTCTTTCCCTATACCCCATTGCCCTAAAAGTAGATTACGGGTTATAGGATACGGGTTACGGGCTAAACAACAAATATCCCCCTCATAATCCCTAACAATCCAATCAGCGAATAATTTAAGTTTTTTTGCTTTTTGGCGAAAATACCCGGCTGGTCTGATTAATTTTTGCAGTTTTGAAACTGACAATTTTAAAATTCTTTGCGGAGTGAGCGCTTTGGCATTATATAAATTAATAATTGCCTGCGCTACATTTTTCCAAGCAGTGTTCTGCGTCAAAATTGCCCCTACGGCAATCTCAAAATACGGATCGCGGAATGGTGTCCTAAATTTTTTCAACCCTGAATACGGAATCCCGTAACACAACCCGTACTCAAACCTGACGGGCTTGCCCGGCGAAGTCCGCCCAGGGCGGACGAAGACGGGCCACCACCCCTGTTTCCCATACTTTTTCAACAGCTGATTGTATATTTTTTTAACATTCATATTCAAAAGCCGTCTATTCAACGGCTTAAGAGGGCAGTTTTTTATACTTTTTCCCCACTTTAATCCGATTCATTTCCCTGTCAATCACTGCCTGTAAACGGGCATAATCAATATCCTCGCCCGCTTTTGCCTGCTTCATCTGCTCTTCTGCGCGCTTTCTGGCTGATTCTGCTCGTTCAAGGTCAATATGTTCAGCTCTTTCAGCATTATCAGCAAGAATAATTAATTCATTGTTTCCGCGCATTTCAATAAAACCGCCTGCCACAGCAATTACCTGCTCTCCTGCTTTGTCTTTAACGCGCAATTCCCCTGTTTTCAATACAGAAACAAGAGGAATATGATTCGGCAGAATCGTAATTTCACCGCTTGTAGTCGGAATAGTGGCCTGAAAAACATCATTTTCATAGGTAATGCCTTCGGGAGTTGTGATTTTTAATTTTATTGTCATATTATTTCACATCCTCAATCCCGCCTTTCATATAAAACGCCTGTTCTGATTTGTCATCATGCTTGCCATCAAGAATTTCGCGGAAGGCGCGGACTGTGTCTGCTGATTTTACATATTTGCCTTCCATGCCGGTAAATTGCTCTGCCACAAAGAACGGCTGGGACAAGAATCTCTGCAATTTGCGCGCGCGGGCGACTGTGAGCTTATCTTCATCTGATAATTCTTCCATTCCCAATATGGCGATAATATCCTGCAAGTCTTTGTATTTTTGCAAAACCTGCTGAACCTCGCGGGCAGTGCGATAATGCTCTTCGCCGACAATGTTCGGGTCAAGAATTGTAGAGCTTGAATCCAAAGGATCAACTGCCGGGTAAATGCCTAATTCTGTGAGTGAGCGGTTCAAAACAACTGTTGAATCAAGATGGGCAAAAGTGGTTGCCGGCGCCGGGTCAGTCAAGTCATCGGCTGGGACATAAATTGCCTGCACAGAAGTGATTGAACCCTTGTTAGTGGAAGTGATTCTTTCCTGCAATTCACCCATTTCTGTCGCCAAAGTCGGCTGATAACCCACAGCTGACGGCATGCGGCCAAGCAATGCTGAAACTTCTGAACCGGCTTGCGTGAAACGAAAAATATTGTCTATGAAAAGCAATAAATCCTTTCCCTCTTCATCGCGGAAATATTCTGCCAAAGACAAGGCAGTCAAAGCAACGCGGGCGCGCGCTCCCGGCGGTTCATTCATCTGGCCGAACACTAAAGCGGTTTTGTCCAAAATGCCGGAACGTTGCATTTCTAAATATAGGTCATTTCCTTCGCGAGTCCTTTCTCCTACGCCGGCAAACATTGAATATCCGCCATGCTCCTGCGCAATATTACGTATCAATTCCTGAATAACAACTGTTTTGCCGACTCCGGCTCCGCCGAACAATCCGATTTTTCCGCCTTTCAAAAACGGACAGAGCAGATCAATAACCTTGATGCCTGTTTCAAGAATTTCATATTTAGTTGACTGTTCAGTAAGCTTGGGCGGTTTGCGGTGAATCGGATATCTCTTTTTAGTTTTCAGCTCTTCTTTCCCATCAATTGAGTTGCCCACCACGTTTATCATCCGGCCCAGAGTTTCAGGGCCGACTGGCACTGAAATCGGCGCGCCTGTGTCAACAACCTCTGCTCCGCGGGCCAAGCCGTCAGTTGTGCTCATGGCCACGGTTCTGACCATGTTTGACCCTAAATGCTGCTGGACTTCCAAAACCAGCGTTTTGCCGTCAGGCATTTTTGTTTCCAGCGCGCTGTAAATGGCCGGAAGCTTTTCAGGAAAGCTCACATCCGCGACCACGCCGATGATTTGACTAATAGTTCCTTTATTCATAATAATAAATTAAATTATAATTTTACATTTTGATATTTGCATTTTGCATTATTCAAGTGCCGCGGCGCCTCCTGCAATCTCCGCCAACTCTTTGGTAATTCCCGCCTGCCTTGCTTTATTGTAATTCAAAGTCAATTCGTCAATCATTTCTGTCGCGGATTCTGTTGCATTCCTCATAGCCATCATGCGGGCAGAATGTTCAGACGCGGATGACTCAAGCAATGACTGATAAACCTGTGTTTCAACCAGACGCGGCAAGATAATTTTTAAAACTTCGGTTGTGTTTGGTTCAAAAAGAAAATCGTCTAATTGGACTTCGGACTTTTCACCTGCATCTCCAATCATCTTCTCCAAATCCTGTTCAGAAACCGGCAATACCTGCCTTAATTTAGCAACCTGCAAAAGTGCGGATTTGAAATCGCTGTATGCTACCACGACTTTATCGTATTTTTTCTGCTCATACGCATCAATACCCATCCGGCTAATTGGCAGAGAATCAATCAGTGTGGGCGTATCAGATAGGTCAGTAAACGAGGCAATAAGATTATAATTCATTTTTTTGGCAAACACGGCGCCTTTTTTGCCAATGCCGATAATATCTATTTCAATCTTATCGCTCGGCGCAACCTCTTTTCCGCCAATTCTCTGCTGGCTGATATTTTTCGGGTCTTTGAGCTGGACTGCGGTTTTACGGATAATATTAGAATTAAAGCTCCCGCAAAGCCCTCTGTTTGAGGTTATTAAAATCAAAAGCAATTTTTTAACCTGCCTTGCCTCCAGAAGCGGAATAGAATCTTTCTGTGTGCGCGATAAGTGAACTAAAAGATCCCAGGCTAATTTTGCATAAGTTCTTGTCCGTACCGCCGCTTCAACTGCCCGGCGCATCTTCACTGCTGAAACCATCTCCATGGCGCGGGTGATTTTTTTGATATTATTCACTGATTTCAGCCGGCGTTTGATTATCTTAGTGCTTATGGCCATAATTTATTTTGCAAATTCTTTGCATGCTTCTAATAGCTCTTTCTCAATCTTCTCATCCCACTCTCGTTTCACAATTTTATTCAATAACGGCTTTTTCGCGCGGTTCATAAAATCCAAAAATTTCTTTTCTGCTTCTTTTATTTTTTTGACTTCAATATTGTCAAAATATCCATTATTGATTGCATAAATAACCGCGACCTGGTCCTCAACTTTCATCGGCGAATACTGCGGCTGTTTCAAGAGTTCTGTAATGCGCTGTCCGCGGTCTATCTGCTTTTTTGTTTCCGGATCCAAATCAGAGGCAAACTGCGCAAAGGCCTCCATTTCGCGGAACTGAGCCATTGCCAATTTTAATTTTCCAGCAACTTTTTTCATAGGCTTGATCTGCGCTGAACCGCCGACGCGGGACACGGAAATGCCGACATTCAAAGCAGGGCGTATTCCGCGGTAAAACGAATCAGTTTCTAAGAATATTTGCCCGTCAGTAATGGAAATGACACTGGTCGGA
>CAZHEJ010000007.1:0-20875 GCA_964531615.1 uncultured Gammaproteobacteria bacterium
TTTTTTAAATGCCATATTCTAAAAACTATAAACTAATAACTAAAAGCTAAAACACTAATCCGCCTTCTCTAGCGCCCTCTGCCAATGCCTTTACTCTGCCGTGATAGCGGTACCCGGCGCGGTCAAAAATCACAGAAGTGATATTTTTTTCTTTTGCCCTTTTTGCTAATTCTTTTCCGACTAAATAGGCAAAAGCGCACTTATTTTTATAATCGCCGGTATCTTTAACATTTTTTATTTCACGGCTGTCTGCTGAAACCAAAGTCCTGCCATTATCATCATCAATCAGCTGGGCGTAAATTCCTTTCAAACTGCGAAAAACATTAAGCCTTGGCTTTGCGCCAGCGCCCTTGAGATTTGCTCTTACTCTAATGCGCCTCATTTCGCGTTTTTCCCGCCGATTGGTTGTCTTTCTCATATATAAAACTGGTTAATGCTAAGCTGCTCCGGCGGCCTTGACTGCCTTGCCTGCCTTGCGGCGAATCACTTCATCGACATATTTTATTCCTTTTCCTTTATAAGGCTCTGGTTTTTTAACCGCGCGCAATTCCGCAGCTGTCTGCCCGAGCAGTTCTTTATCAATACTCTCAAACGTAATCAAATTTTTTTCAACGCCGGCTTTAACTTTTTCCGGCACTTTAAAAATAACCGGATGCGAATAGCCGACTTCTAATTTTATATCCTTGCCCTGCATTGCCGCACGATAGCCGACGCCGTTTATTTCCAGCTGTTTTTTAAACCCTTCTGTCACGCCTTTAACCATATTCTTCAGATGCGCTCCATAAGTTCCCCAGAGAGATCTTTCTGATTTTTCTTCTTTGTCAGCGACGTCAACTGACAGCACGCCGTCATTCAAGCTCACCTTCACCAGTGGATTAATTTTCCGCTCTAATTCGCCTTTCGGGCCCTTAATCTTGACAAGGCCTTCTGTTAATTCTGCTGTAACGCCGGGAGGTATTTTAATTAATTGTTTGCCAATGCGTGACATAGTAAAAAATTAATAAACCGAACAGATTACTTCTCCGCCAATGCCCAATTTTCTTGCTTTTTTGTTAGTCATCAGGCCTTGTGAAGTTGAAATAATTGCAATTCCAAAATCATTCAGAACTTTCGGCAATTCGTCGGCTGCGCAGTACATTCTATGGCCGGGCTTGCTTTCTCTTTTAATTTCGCTGATTATCGGCTTTCTGCCGTTGTACTTCAGCTCGATTGACAACAGGCGCGGCTTGCTGTTTTTTTCTTCAATTTTTCCTAAATAATTTTCAGAGCTCAATATTTCAGCAATTGCCTTTTTAAGCTTTGAACTTGCAACCTCAACGTGGCTCTTGCGCGCGGCTTGAGCATTTCTAATTCTGGTAAGCATGTCGGCAATTGGATCAGTCATCATAAAAAATAAATAATTTATTAAGGAGTTAACCCGCCCTAGGCGGGTCCGCCTTGGGCGGATTACCAGCTTGATTTGCGGACGCCCGGAAGCATTCCTGAATTAGCCAATTCTCTGAAGCAGATGCGGCACAGATTGAATTTGCGCATATAACCGCGCTTGCGCCCGCATTTCCAGCAACGGCGGACTAATCTGGAGCTGAATTTCGGCTTTCTTTTGGATTTAACAATTTGTGATTGAGTAGCCATAAAAAATTAATCTTTCTTAAACGGGAAGCCAAGGCTTTCTAAAAGCGCCCCGCCTTCTTCCTTGTTTTTTGCTGTGGTATTTATCACTACCTGCAATCCGTGCAATTTATCAACCGCGTCGCTTTTAATTTCTGGAAAAGCAATATGCTCTTTAAAACCGATTGAATAATTGCCCTGCTTATCAAAACTGTGCAGGTCTATTCCGCGAAAATCGCGAACGCGCGGCAGGGTGATATTAACCAGCTTGTCAATAAAATCAAACATCCGCTTTCCGCGCAAAGTAACTGACGCGCCGATATTCTGTCCCTCACGTATCTTAAAATTGGAAATGGATTTCTTTGATTTGTTATGCACCGGCTTCTGCCCGGTTATGGCACGCAGAGTATTTTCCACATTTTCCACCAAGGCCGCTTCTTTTACCATTCTTCCATAACCGACATTAACGACAACTTTAACCAGCCGCGGAACCTGATGGACGTTTTTATAGCCGAATTTCTTCTGCAATTTCGGCACAGCTTCTTTTTTATATTTTGTCCGCAATCTTGATTCCATATTTAAGAAATTATTTCTCCACTGGCCTTGGCTACGCGCTTTTTTTCATTTCCTTCCATTTTATATCCGACGCGGGTTATGTTTCCTGATTTTGGGTCAATCAACATTACATTGCTTATGTGCACCGGCGCCGGCAACTCAATTATCTGGCCCTTTTCGCCCTGCTTGCGCGGACGAACATGTTTTTTTAAAATATTTATTCCTTCAACCACAGCATAAAATTGGCCGTTCTTTTTGCTTTTTAAAATCTGGATCACTTTGCCTTCCTTACCGCGATCCTTGCCTGATAAAATCCTTACTTTGTCGCCTGATTTTATTTTCATAATATTTATAATACTTCTGCAGCCAAAGAAATGATTTTCTGGAATCCTTTGGCGCGCAATTCCTTGGCCACTGGGCCGAAAATCCGCGTGCCTTTTATTTCTTTGGTTTTTTTGTCAATAATGACAGCTGAATTTTCATCAAACCTGATATAAGTGCCGTCGTTCCGGCGCATTTCTTTCCTCTGCCTCACAATAACTGCATGCACCACATCACCCTTTTTGATCATAGCGCGAGGCACTGCGTCTTTCACAGCACATGTAATAATATCGCCAATGCGGGCATAGCGCTTTTTATATCCGCCAAGAACGCGGATGCACTGCAATAATCTTGCTCCGCTGTTATCTGCCACTTTTAACATTGAACGGTGCTGAATCATATTTTACAAATTCGCCAGCGCTTAGTTTTGCTTAATGGGCGGCATTCAATAAAATGCACTTTATCGCCTACTTTAGCTTCATTCTTTTCATCATGAACAGCAAACTTTCTGACAACTTTATACTGCTTGTGGTATTTCGGATGCATCACAACGCTCTTAACCAAAACCTGGATCGTCTTATTGCCATCAACGCTTTTCACTTCTCCGCTGAATAGCCGGCGCTTAATTTTTGGCTGTGATGTTTTTTCCATATTTATTATTTATTAATGTAAGTATGCGGGCTATAACCGCCTTGGCTTTTTTAATTTCTCTTACGTTTTTTAACTGTTTTTCATGCACTTTAAAACGCAGTTCGCGAACCTGCTGGCGCTTTTCCATCAGCAGTTCTTTCAGCTCTTTTTCAGTTTTATTTTTTAAATCAGCAAAATCCATAAAATTATATTTTTTTGACAAATTTTGTTTTAACAGGCAGTTTATACCCGGCCTCATTTAAAGCCTGGCTGGCAATTTCTTCACTAATGCCTTCCATCTCAAACATTACAATGCCCGGCTTTACAGTGCAAACATAATGATCCGGAGAGCCCTTTCCGCCGCCCATCGGCACTTCACTGCCTTTTTTCGTAACTGGACGGTCTGGAAACAGCCTGATCCAAACTTTTCCTCCGCGCCTGACAAATCTGGTCAAAACCTTTCTGGCTGCTTCAATTTGCCGCGAGCTTACCCATCCATAATCAAGCGCTTTTAAGCCATAACTGCCAAAATCAACTTTATTTGTGCGGCCGGCAATGCCAAGATGGCCACGGCGCGGTTTCTGCCATTTTCTGTGTTTTACTTTTTTTGGCAATAACATAATCTGTTAATTTTTAATATCTAATCTCTTCTTCGGGGCTTGATGTTTTTCAGTTTTTTCATCTTCAATTTCCATGAATTTTTCCTTTCGCCCGAATACTTTTCCATGGCATATCCAAACTTTGATTCCAATTTTGCCGTAAACAGTCTGCGCTTCAACAAAGGCATAATCAACATCAGAACGGAGGGTAATCAGCGGAACAGTGCCCACGGCTAATTTCTCACGGCGCGCAATTTCAACTCCGTTCAAGCGCCCGGCCATGGCTACTTTTACGCCCTTGGCTCCTGCTTTCATAACCCGCTCCATTGTTTGCTTCATTACCCGGCGGAACGGGATGCGGCGTTCTATGTCTGACGCCATGGTTTGCGCAACCACTGCTGCCGACAAAGCGGGGGATTTCAATTCTTTTATGTTTAATTTTACCCTTAATGACATTTTCAAAAATTTGCGTTCAATCTCCTTGCGCAAATCATCCAAACCCTTGCCGCCGCGCCCGATGATAAATCCTGGCTTGGCCGCATAAATATTAACAACCATCTGCTTAGGGCTAAGGTCAATGCCGACAAAATCAATATGGGCATCCTTGAATTTTTTCATCAAAAATTCCTTGATTCTCACATCATGTTCTGCTGCCTTGGCATAATCTTTTGAAAACCAGCGTGAATCCCAGGTGGTGATAACCTGCATTCTATGTATTTTTGGATGTACTTTATGACCCATATCTTAAAATTTTCAATTTACAATTTACAATTTTCAATTATTTTATTCTTTTTTCTTTTTTTCTAACGTTTCACCTTCTAAAATAATCTCTATATGGCTGGTGCGCTTCCTTATCGGCGTGGCGCGGCCCATAGCCCGCGGCATTGAGCGATATAAAATCGGACCGCCGTTTGTCAAAGCTGATTTTATCTTCAAATCCTTTTCTTTTAACTCATATTTATGCTCGGCATTGGCAATGGCTGAACGTAGCAATTTTAATACTGGCCTTACTGCATCCTTGCGGAGAGCCTGCAATTGCGCGATCGCTTTCAGAACCATCTGCCCGCGAATAAGATTGGTTATTAATCTAACCTTTCTCGGCGACATCCTCAAATTACTTAATTTTGCGGTTGCTTCAACTTTCATAATTATTTTTTATTGGCTGCTGGTTGCTTCTCCGCTGCTGGTGCTGATCCCGGAGCTACCACAGGCTTGGCTGTTTCTTCTTTGGCCTGCTCTTTAGCCATCTTGCCTCCATGGACAATGAATTTGCGAGTTGGTGAAAATTCTCCCAGCTTATGCCCCACCATGTTCTCTTCAACAAAAACTGATAAAAAATCCTTGCCATTATGCACTAAAAAAGTAAGACCGACCATTTCCGGAGTAATGGTTGAACGGCGCGCCCATGTTTTAATCGGCTTGGCTGCGCCTCTGTTAGATTTAGCCTGCAAAACTTTTTTCATTAATCTTTCATCAACGTAAGGACCTTTTTTTAAGCTTCTAGTCATATATTAATTTATTTCTTCTTGCGCCTCTGCAAGATAAATTTATTGCTCCATTTGCCGTGTTTCCTGGTTTTAACGCCCATGGCTTTCTTGCCCCATTTGGTTTTCGGACCGCCTTTTAAGCCGATTGGGGAATGACCTTCTCCGCCTCCGTGCGGATGGTCAACTGGGTTCATATTCTTGCCTTTCACTCTCGGCTTTATTCCGCGCATTCTCATTCTTCCGGCCTTGCCCCAGCGCACCAGGCCGTAATCTGGATTGCTCAAAACTCCAATGCTGGCTAAACAATTCTTTTTTACCAGTCTGATCTCGCCGGACGGCAGTTTCAATTGCGCCAGATCCCCTTCAATAACCTGTAATTGGGCGCTGTTGCCGGCTCCGCGGACAATCTGCCCGCCCTTGCCCGGCGTTAATTCAACATTGTAAACAAACAATCCGACTGGAATTTCTTCCAAAGGCATGCGATTCCCTGTTTTGGCTTCAACTTTATGCTGGCTGGAAACCAAGCGCTCGTTGATTTTAATTCCCTGCGGAGCCAGCCAATACGCTTTTTTACCATCAGTGTATTCAACCATCATAATTCTTGCTCCGCGGTTTGGATCATATTCAATTGTTTTTACTATTGCTTCAATATCAAATTTCTGCTGTTTAAAGTCAACCATTCTGTAAAGCCTCTTTACTCCGCCTCCCTGATGGCGGACCGTAATGCTGCCGCTGTTATTGCGCCCTGATTTTGGGGATAAAACCATTACCAAAGATTTCTCGGGCTTAGTTCTAGTTATATCTGAAAAATCCTGAACGCTTGATTTGCGCCTGCCTGCAGTTGTCGGTTTGTAAATCTTGACTGGCATATGTTATACCCCTTCATGAATGCTGATTGTTTTCCCCGATGGCAGGGAAATGACAGCCTTTTTCCAATCCTTGCGCTTGCCTTGCTGGCGGCCGTGCCTCACCCATTTGCCCTGCACATTCATTACCCGCACTCGCGTCGGCACAATGCCATAGACTGCGGCAATCGCCTTTTTTATCTGCAATTTTGTAGCGTCTTTATCAACCATAAAAGTATAAACTCCGCGGCTTTCTGCTACCGCTGCTTTTTCACTGATAATCGGGCTGATTAAAGATTTGGCTGACAATTCCGCTTCACTGAATGTCATTTTTTTATTTTCTATTTTTTCTGTTTCTTTCTTTACAGATTTAATTTCAGCTTTTTTTTCTTTAGCTTTTTTTTCGCTTGGTGCGCTCTTTTTAAAACGTGAAAAAAAACCCATATTTTACTTTGCTAAACGTTTATTTAAAACTTCTACTCCGTTTTTGGTAATAATCAGATATTGATTATTCAGCAATTCTGCCACATTGGCAGAAGCAGCCATCTGTACCACTAGCCGGTCAATGTTTCCCGCCGCCTTGCGCACTGGTTTGTTATTGGCTTCAGTAAGCAGTAAGGACTTGCGGCCTTGAGAAGGCAGATTTTTCAATAAATTGAAAAGAGTCTTTGACTTGCTGTCTGACGGCAAATCTTCTAAAACTAATAACTGATTATGAAAGGCCTTGTCGCTTAAGCACATTTTGACTGCCAGCCGGTTCATTTTCTGATTGATTTTCTGCTTGTAATTTCTGATATTGCGCGGTCCGAAAGTAACGCCGCCGCCCTTCCAAATCGGCGAGCGGATTGAGCCGTGGCGCGCCCGGCCAGTGCCTTTTTGTCTCCAAGGCTTTCTTCCGCCTCCGCGGACTTCACCCTTGTTTTTGGTGTGAGCCCATGGTTCGCGCGCATTGGCCATTAAAGCCAAAAATACCTGGTGTACAACCGATTTTTTAGGCTTGATCCCGAAAACCTTTTCGTTCAGCTCTAATTCCCCGCTCTCCTTGCCTTCTAAATTGTACAGCTTGGCTTTAATCATATTTAAATTTCAATTTTGCCTTCTGGGGTGGAAATCAACAGCAAGCTGCCCCTGCTTCCCGGAACTGCCCCTTTTATTAACAACTCATTCTTTTCCAAATTAACTGAAACTATTTCCAGATTTTTAACAGTCACGCGGTCATCTCCCATGTGGCCGGGCATGCGCAATCCTTTGAAAACCCTTTGCGGCGCTGTTGAGCCGATTGAGCCCGGCATGCGCAGATTGTCCTTGTGTCCATGCGAAGCCGGCCCGCCGTGGAAATGATGCCTTTTAACAACGCCCTGAAATCCCTTTCCTTTTGAGGTGCCGACCACCTGAACTTTTTCGCCGGGAACAAAAATTTTTACTGTTACAATATCGCCCTTTTTCAGTCCTTCCTCATTTTTAGTGCAAAAATCCCTAATGGTCCTCACAGTGTATTTTTCATCTGTGCCAGCGCCTTTTAAATGTCCGAGTTCTGCCTTGTTAAGGCGGAAATTTTTCTGTTTTCCAAAGCCAATCTGAATTGCGCGTGCATTATCTTTATCTTCTGTTTTAACTTGCGTTACAACGCACGGGCCTGCTGAAATAACAGTCACTGGAACTACTGTGCCATCATCTCTGAAAACCTGGCTCATGTATTGTTTTGTGCCGAGAATAAATTTCATAATTTTTTACTGTACTTCACTATTATACAAAAACTAGAAGGAACCATTAATCTTTTAAAGATTCACAGTTCCTTCTAGCCTTTTATTTATTTTAATAAATAAATGGCTTGTGTTTTAAAATTTAATTTTCACCTCTTAAACCTTCCAATCCCTCGCCAGATGTTTTTCTTCGCTTATTTAAGCCAAAAACTGAATCTTATCTGGTTTGAAATTAAAAGCTTACACCATCTTAATCTCAACATCCACCCCGCTGGGGAGATTCAAATTCATCATGGCATCAATCGCGCGCGGGCTTAAATTAAAAATATCAATCAAGCGCTTGTGCGTCCGCATTTCATACTGCTCCTGCGCGGTTTTGTGGACAAAAGTTGCACGATTGACGCTGAATTTATTTTTTTCAGTCGGCAACGGCACTGGTCCGATTACTGTAGCATTATTTCTTTCAGCAGTTTCTATAATCGTCCGCGCAGCTTTGTCAATTATTTTATTGTCATAGGCGCGGATTTTCACCCGTATCTTCTGGCTTACTTCTTCTTTCTTGTTCTTGTCTGTGGACATAAAAATGAGCAATTTTTGAATAAGGAGGGTTTCGAATGAAACCCTCCTTAAACAATTTTTAGTTAAGAATCTTGGTTACTGCTCCAGCGCCGACTGTTTTGCCGCCCTCGCGGATGGCAAAACGCATTTTTTCTTCCAAAGCGACTGGGGTGATTAATTTAATGTTCAGATTTGTTGTATCTCCCGGCATAACCATTTCAGTGCCAGTCTGCAAAGTAATATCTCCAGTAACGTCAGTGGTGCGGATATAGAACTGTGGCTTGTAGCCGTTGAAAAATGGTTTATGGCGCCCGCCTTCTTCTTTGGTTAAAGCGTAAACCTGCGCCTCAAATTCAACGTGGGGAGTAATAGTGCCCGGCTTGGCCAACACCATGCCGCGCTCAACTTCATCTTTCTTGGTCCCGCGCAGTAAAATGCCGGCATTATCTCCAGCCTGTCCCTGCTGTAAAGTCTTGTTGAACATTTCCACGCCAGTGACTGTGGTCTTCTGGGTGGCGCGGATGCCGACAATCTCAATTTCATCGCCAATTTTAATAATGCCTCTTTCAATTCTGCCTGTCACTACTGTGCCGCGGCCTTCAATTGAGAAAACGTCTTCAATGGGCATTAAGAAAGGCTTGTCTAAATCGCGGACTGGCTCTGGAATGTATTCATCCAATGTTTTTAACAAGTCCAAAATCGGCTTGGAAGCAGCTTCATCTTTTGGATTTTCCAAAGCTTTCAAGGCTGAACCGCGGATGATTGGAGTAATGTCGCCGGGGAATTCATATTTTTTAAGCAGATCCCTTATTTCAGTTTCTACCAAATCAATCAATTCTGGATCAGAAACCTGGTCGACTTTGTTTAAAAAGACGACAATATAAGGCACGCCTACCTGGCGGGCAAGCAAAATGTGCTCGCGAGTCTGGGGCATTGGGCCGTCAGCTGCTGAAACTACCAGAATTGAACCGTCCATCTGCGCTGCGCCGGTAATCATGTTCTTCACATAGTCAGCATGTCCGGGGCAGTCCACGTGGGCATAATGGCGCTTTTCGCTTTCATACTCCACATGCGCGGTATTGATGGTAATTCCGCGTGCTTTCTCTTCCGGAGCATTATCAATGTCATCAACGCTCTTAGTTTGAGCGATAAGGCCATGCGCTCCTGCCACTGCCAAAATAGCAGCGGTCAAAGTTGTTTTACCATGGTCTACGTGGCCAATGGTGCCGACGTTTACGTGTGGCTTTGTGCGTACAAATTCTGCCATACGTTAATTATTTACCGCACCTTCCCGAGTGGTCGGAGAGGATTTGTTATCCAGCGGCGGTTTTGATTATAAATACTAAAAATGACGCTTGAAACAGCGTCAGTGATTATATAACAGACCAAAAAATTAGTCAAGAGGGATAAATTGGGGACAAATCCTAACTGCGGATCTCGCTTGCTAAAAGTATACCAGAAATGATATGCTTTTAGTATATGAACAGTGGATATCCATTTTTTGATTCTATCCTCCAAGAAGAAAATTTTGCGATTGCCGCGAGTGGCACTCATTATAAAGTTTTTCTTTCAAGAAAATACGTCATTCGCTTTAGAGATGACAATCCCAAAGTTTTATTGAGGGAAGCTGATTTTTTGCGAAAACTTAATCACACTTTGATACCAAAAGTTTTGTGGGCAGGTAAAATTAATAAATCAATTGCCATGTTAGAAAATCGACTTCCTGGAAAGACTATAAATATACTTTGGAAAACTATTCCAAGAGTCAATCAAATAAATATTATTAAACAGGTTGTTCAATTTTTGCAGTACCTTCAGACCCAAACCAGAGATCATGTTTACGCGGTCAATACTGGAAAAAAATATAACAATTTTTCAGATTACCTCACTGACGGTATTAAACAAAAAATTGCTAGGCTAAAAAAAATCAAACAAACAAATAGAATCTTAAAAGATTTGCTATCAATTATTAAAAACCCCAAAATTAAAAAATTATTTGTCAGCAGAGAAAGAGTAACACTCGTTCATGGCGACCTCATTATTCATAACTTGCTCACAACTGGCAGAAATCTGACTGGGGTTCTTGATTGGGAGCTGGCGCTATTCGGCGATCCTGACTATGATCTCTTTCGCCTCTTTTATTATCAGGAATGCGCAAAAGCATACCAAGAACAGGAAGTTGATGAAACATTTGAAGCTGATTTCATGGACAAATTAATCACCGCGATTTTGAAATCAAATCTGATAAAAAATAAAAAGATATTTCAGGAGAAATATAAATTTGTGCGCGCCGTATTCTTTCTCAACGCCCTTTATTGGGCGGCCAACTCAGATATTCCAGAACCGAACCTTAATGAGATTTTAATGCAGTGGAATAAGAAAACAGGGACACCACCTTGGCGATCGTCTGCAATTTTGGCTGTACCTGTCCGTTGATCTTTATACATATTTTATTGGCTACCACCAACTGCCAATTGGCTCACTGTCGGCTTCGCCTATATCCAAAACCCAAACTCGCTCCCCTTTTATTAAAGGGAAAAACAAAACCGCCTGTCGGCGGTTCTTTACTAAAACCTATAAGCTAATACCTATTACACTGGTTCTTCGTAAAAAACAGGCTCTTCGCTGGCCAAAGGCTCTTCTTTCCATTCTGCAGAAGCAAAACTTTCTTTATAGGGAATATTTCTCGGTGCAGAAAAATCAGATTCAAAATCCGGAATGTCATCAATTTTTATTTCTTCATCTCCGTCAGCATTGTCATACCAATCAGAATCTTTATATTTTTCTTCCAGCACGCTGCCGGCAGAATACCAGTCAGACGACATTTCGCTGCCAAACTCTTCTTCATCTAATTTAATGAGTTTTTCGTATTCATTCACAGTCATGATAACCACATCTTGGGACTCCAACGGATTGTGGACAATCAGCCTGTCGCCTGTGCGGCGCGCCAAATCTATTAAATGGTCTAAAGACATAGATAATAATTAATAATTAGCTGATTGAATTATATCTATTATCCAAAAAACAGTCAAGAACAAAAACCCCGACGTTGCGTCGGGGTTTAATTTTTCACAGCAAGAATGTGGCAAAGATTATTTCTATTCTGATTATCTGATCTTGGATATCACAGTCTTCCGACTGAGTATCTCCAGAAAGGAGGTGATCCATCCCCAGCTTCCGCTAGGGATGCCTTGTTACGACTTCACCCTGATCACTGACCCTGCCTTAGTCCCTAAAAGAGATTTTGGGCATTGCCAACTTTCGTGGTGTGACGGGCGGTGAGTACAAGACCCGAGAACGTATTCAACGCGCCGTGGCTGATGCGCGTTTACTAGCGATTCCGGCTTCATGAAGGCGAATTGCAGCCTTCAATCTGAACTGGGGCCGATTTTATGGGATTAGCTCCCTCTCGCGAGTTAGCAACCCTCTGTACCGGCCATTGTATCATGTGTGTAGCCCTGGACGTAAGAGCCATGCTGATTTGACGTCGTCCCCACCTTCCTCCCCCGCCTTCGCCTCCCTTCAAAAAGAGAAACGCAGGCGGGGGCAGTCTTCTGTGTATATTTAACACAGAATAAGGGTTGCGCTCGTTACCCAACTTAATGGTACACCTCACGGCACGAGCTGACGGCAACCATGCAGCACCTATCTAGCACCCTCGAAGGCGAGCCGATTTTCATCGGCTTTGCAGCTAGTAGTTGAGCCCAGGTAAGGTTCGTCGCGTACCGTCGAATTAAACCACATGATCCACCGCTTGTGCGGGTCCCCGTCTATTCCTTTGAGTTTTAACCTTGCGGCCGTACTCCCCAGGCGGCGCACTTAACGCGTTTGCTTTTTTAAACGGCACTGAGAGGGTCGATACTCCCAATACCTAGTGCGCATCGTTTAGGGCGTGGACTACTAGGGTATCTAATCCTATTCGCTCCCCACGCTTTCGTCCATGAGTGTCAGGTATGTGCTAGCAAACTGCCTTTGCATTTGGTGTTCCTGCCGATATCAGCGCTTATTACGACTACACCGGCAGTTCCGTTTGCCTCTACCACCCTCAAGTTTGGCAGTATCAACAGCAGCCCCGAAGTTAAGCCCCGGGATTTAACCATTGACTTTCCAAACCACCTGCGGACGCTTTACGCCCAATGAATCCGGATAACGTTTGAGGTCTCTGTATTACCGCTGCTGCTGGCACAGAGTTAGCAACCTCTTATTCTTAGGGTACCGTCACTAATTCGTCCCCTATAAAAGCAGTTTACACCCCGAGGGGCTTCTTCCTGCACGCGGCGTCGCTCCTTCAGACTTTCGTCCATTGAGGAATATTCTTGACTGCAGCCTCCCGTAGGAGTCTGGGCAGTGTCTCAGTCCCAGTGAGGCAGGTCACGCTCTCACGCCTGCTACCCGTCATAGCCTTGGTAAGCCATTACCTTACCAACTAGCTGATAGGACATAGGCCCCTCTCCGAGTGCCGATCCCCGCTTGCGCGAGGATAAACTTTAAATGCGAATGACTTTTGTCCCCGCATTGCCATCGGGTATTAATCCGCCTTTCGGCAGGCTATCCCCGTCTTGGAGGTAGGTTACCAATGTGTTACTCACCCGTTTGCCACTGAACCAGCGCATAGCACTGGAAATCCGAATTTCGTATTTCGGGTTTCCGGTGCTACGCACTGGCTACGTACGACTTGCATGCCTTAAACACGCCGCCAACGTTCATCCTGAGCCAGGATCAAACTCTCAGTAAAGAGAGTTTAACCCTTCTAACTTATAGAAGGTTTAAATTCGTATTTAGAATAGATGTCTTTGCCACATTCTTATTGTGAAACCTTACTTTATTGGTTGTTTGTTTGTTGAATGAATTGTGAAAGTGCGTCTTTCCTGCTTCGCAGGAAAGAAAAAAGAGAAACCAAAATCTTTAGGTTGCTCTTTTTTCTTCCCAGTACCCCGCATTTGCGGGGCTTAGGAAAAGATTTGATTGTGAAAAATTTTCTTAGTTTGCGTGGGGATTATACATTTTTGCCAAGAGCTTGTCAAGAGCGAAAAAGTGGCTAAGTTGTGGATAATTTTCTCCTCCATTCTTCTATTTTCTTGTGATTTCCAGAAAGTAAAATCTTCGGCACTTTCATATTCATAAATTTTTCAGGCCTTGTATACTGCGGGTATTCAACCACATCAACATTTTCGCCAAGTGTTTTTTTGTTTTTTTGTTTTTTTGTTTTCATGTTGAATGTTTCTTCATCCAATGAAGCAGGGTTCCCCATCACTCCCGGCACCAGCCGAGCCACTGTTTCTAAAACCACCAGCGCCGGAAGTTCTCCGCCGGACAGCACATAATCGCCAATGGAAACTTTCTCATCAACGAATTTATAAACCCTCTCGTCAAAACCCTCGTATCGTCCGCAGATTAAAACTAAATTATCCAATTTGGAAAATCTCTTTGCCATTTTCTGGTCAAACTTCTTGCCGGCAGGGTCTAACACAACAATTTTTATTTTGTCACATTGTTTAAGGGATCCCTCGGCTCCGCTTCGCTTCGCTCGGGATGACAATGCAAGCGCCTGCAAAGCGCGATATATCGGCTCTACTTTCAACACCATCCCCGGCCCTCCGCCATAGGGCGTATCATCAACTTTCTGGTGTTTGTCAGTCGCAAAATCGCGCAAATCAATCGCCTTGACTTTTATCAGCTTCTTCTTCTGCGCGCGCTTAAGAATGCTCTCGTTGACGTAGTGGGAGATTAAGTCGGGGAAGATGGTGATTACACTAAACCTCATACAGTGCGTTAAAAATGTTTGGTAAATTGCTAATTTCTAATTCACCTAATTTCTAATAAAATATCAAATAACAAAATTTTAAAACATGATGACGCTTCGCGTCATTTTTTACCAGCAATTATTTCCGCCTCAATATTCTTCGGCACTTCGGCGTAATGGTCAAATTCCATGGAATAGGTAGCGCGGCCTTGGGACATTGAACGCAAGTCAGTAGCATAACCGAACATCTCTGACAAAGGCACCATGGCGCGCACAACTTTGGCTGTCCCGCGCTGTGTCATTTCCTGAATCTGCCCGCGCTTGGAATTTAAATTGCCGATGACATCGCCCATGTAATTCTCCGGGGTAACCACTTCAACTTTCATTATCGGCTCAAGAATAACAGGGCTGGCTTTTTTAGCCGCTTCTTGGAATGCCAGCGAACCTGCCATTTTAAAAGCAATTTCTGAAGAGTCAACTTCATGATAAGAGCCGTCAAAGCACGCAACTGTCACATCCACAAACGGAAAGCCGGCAATAACGCCCTTATCCATGGCTTCTTTAATACCCTTCTGAATTGCTGGAATATATTCTTTTGGAATAATTCCGCCTTTAATCTCATCAATAAATTCATATCCCTCTCCCCTTTTCTTCGGTTCAATGCGAAGCCAGCAATGGCCGTATTGTCCACGTCCGCCGGACTGCTTGATGTATTTTCCCTCTGCTTCAGAACTCTGGCGGATAGTTTCTTTATAAGCAACCTGCGGTCTGCCGACTTTGGCGTCAACTTTAAACTCGCGCTTCATTCGGTCAACAATAATTTCCAAATGCAATTCTCCCATGCCGGCAATGATGGTCTGCAATGTTTCATGGTCAGTGTGCATTTTGAAAGTCGGGTCTTCTTCAGCCAATTTCTGCAATGCCAGGCTCATTTTTTCCGCGTCAACTTTAGTGCTTGGCTCAATAGCCACTGAAATAACAGGCTCTGGGAAAATAATTTTTTCCAAAACCACAGGCCTGTTTTCTGCGCATAAAGTATCGCCCGTGGTAGTGTTTTTCAAGCCGACGGCGGCGGCGATTTCTCCGGCAAATACTTCATTAACATCTTCGCGATGGTTGGCATGCATGCGGACGATTCGGCTGATTCTTTCCTTGTCGCCGGTGGAAGTGTTCAAAACATAACTGCCAGCCTGAAGAACCCCGGAATAAACGCGGAAGAATGTAAGTTTCCCAACAAACGGGTCAGAAGCAATTTTGAAAGCCAGGGCTGTGAACGGGTCGCTGTCGCTGGCTTTGACTGTTATTTTCTTTTCTTCATCATCCGGCTCATGCGCAATTATATCAGGCACGTCCAGCGGAGAAGGCAGATATCGCGCCACGGCATCCAAAACTAACTGCACGCCCATGTTCTGCAAAGCAGAACCGCACAGGACTGGATATATTTCATCAGTCAGAACCAGCCGGCGGATGCATTGGTGGATTTCTTCCACTGACAATTCTGTACCGTTTAAATATTTATCCATTGTTTCTTCGGTCGCTTCAGCGACTTTTTCTATTAATTTCGCGCGATAATCATTCACTTTGCCGGCCATATCCGTTGGAATTGGGATTTCCACGATTTTTTCCCCATGCTGTCCTTCAAATTTAAAAGCCTTTTTTTCTATTAAATCAATGACTCCTGAAAAAGTTGATTCTGCGCCAATCGGCAAATGAATTGTAAAAGCTTTCGGCGATAAACGGTCATTGATAGAATTCAAACTCATGTAAAAATCCGCTCCCAATTTATCCATTTTATTGACAAAACAAATACGAGGCACTTTATACTTGTCAGCCTGGCGCCAGACAGTTTCTGATTGGGGCTCAACGCCCTGCGACCCGTCAAAAACTGCCACTGCCCCGTCTAAAACGCGCAGAGAACGTTCAACTTCCACAGTAAAATCCACATGGCCCGGAGTGTCAATCAAATTAATGCGATGGTCCTTCCAAAAACAGGTTGTGGCGGCAGAAGTAATGGTAATTCCGCGCTCTTTTTCCTGCTCCATCCAGTCCATTTCAGCCGCGCCTTCGTGGACTTCTCCGATTTTGTGCTTTTTCCCGGTGTAAAACAAAACGCGCTCGGTCACAGTGGTCTTTCCTGCGTCAATATGTGCGGCAATGCCGATATTTCTGGTTTTTTCTAATGAATATTCTCTAGGCATAAAATTATCTATTAGACCGCCTTGCAAAATGAGCAAAGGCCTTGTTGGCATCAGCCATGCGGTGCACATCCTCTTTCTTTTTAAGAGAACCGCCAGCGCCTGCCAAAACATCAAGCATTTCTGCTGCCAATCTTTCTGCCATGGGCTGTCCTTTTCTATCGCGGGCAGCGCCTATAATCCAGCGCATGGCCAGAGCATTCTGCCGGTCAACTGAAACCGGCATTGGAACTTGGTAATTTGCTCCGCCGACTCGGCGGGAACGAACTTCAACCGAGGGGCGGACAGCTTCCATCACTTGTTCAAATAATTCAACTGGCTTGCCGTTTTTCTTGGCCACCAAAGCATCCAATGCATGGTACACTATATTTTGGGCGACAGTTTTTTTGCCATTCTTCATTATGACATTGATAAATTTGGCTATTAAAATATTGTTATATTTAGCGTCCGGAGCAATCACGCGCTTGGGCGCTTGTTTTCCTCTTGGCATATAAAAAAATTATTTTTTAGGCCTCTTAGCGCCGTAAAGGGAGCGGCCGCGATGGCGCGCTTCCACGCCTTGAGTATCATAAACTCCGCGCACAATGTGGTAGCGCACGCCCGGCAGGTCTTTCACGCGCCCTCCGCGGATAAGAACAATTGAATGCTCCTGCAGATTGTGCCCTTCGCCCGGGATATAGGCAATGACTTCAACGCCATTGCTTAATCTTACTTTGGCGACCTTGCGCAAAGCAGAGTTTGGCTTTTTCGGCGTGGTAGTGTAGACCTTTGTGCACACTCCGCGCTTAAAAGGAGAGCCTTTTGACAAGACAGTTTTTCTGCGGTGCAGGCTGTCCCATGTAAACTGCAAAGCCGGTGATTTTGATTTCACCTTCTGGATCTTGCGCCCCTTGCGAATGATTTGATTCATTGTTGGCATATTCGTTCATTCCGAACGCAGTGAGGAATCTTTCCTGCCACGTTCTTAGTTAGTAAGTAAAAAATTATATATAAATGAGATAAAAGATAGGAGATAAAAAATACGTTCCTCTGGGGAACGTATGAAATAACTAAAAAAGTTTTTCAAACGTTAATCCCGAAGGATATCTTCACCCTTCCCGCCAGGTTGGCGGAGGTTACTACGTTTTAATAATGGCAGTATTGTAATATATATCAAAAATCTTGTCAAGCCGACTTTTTTCTGCTATCTTTCTTATCCACACCACCCTCCTCTTGACAAAACCTCTGTTTCTGATATACTTACACTTGGGTAGTATGCCAATATACTATTGGCTCAAATCTACTTGTCACTTAAAAGTCTCCTCTTGAGGAGATTTTTATGTTATAATATTGCGCGGTGGACTTGCGGGCCTATAGTGTAATCGGTTAACATACTACCCTTGACAAGTAGAGACACGGGTTCAATCCCCGTTAGGTCCACCACCAAAAATCCGCTATTCGGCGGATTTTTGGTTTTATCAGTTTAAATCCATTTTAATCTGTCTGAATCAATGCTAAAACACCACTCCGCCGGTAAACAAACCTGTCAAGTAAGAAATAATCGGCTGAATCCACTGAAAGCCGAAAAAGATGAAGAATAATAAAATATAAAATCCATATCTTTCCAAAACAATTTTTAGCTGGTACTGTGAATCAGGCAAAACCGCGTAAAGGACTTTTGAACCGTCTAAAGGCGGAATTGGCACAAGATTAAAAACTGCGAGCAGAACATTGGCGTAAACAATTACAGAAAGAAAAACCGTAAGGCCGGAAATTGGCAGATAGCGGACTAAAAATCCAAAAACCAACGCCAAGAGCAGATTGGATAACGGCCCTGCAAGCGCGACAAACGCCGGCCCCCACTTTTGGTTTTTTAAATTATATGGATTATAAGGCACTGGCTTGGCGTACGCGAATAAAAATCTTCCGCCGGTTATGAAAAATAAAATCAAAGGCATTAATATTGTCCCCCACTTATCAATATGCACGCGCGGATCCAAAGTTAGCCGGCCTGCATAGCGCGCAGTCGGATCTCCCAGCTGGTCAGCCATCCAGCCATGGGCATATTCATGCAAAATGGCAGATGGGATAATGATAATTAAAAAAAATAAAAGCGGCAGATATTCCATAAAATTATTGACAAAAGTTGCTTCTAATTGTATACTTTCCCAGTTAACTTATTCTATCATAAATTTTATGCCTAGACAATGCTCTGCCTGCGGCAAGACTGCCCAAAGGTCTGCCAATCGCAGCCACTCAAACATCAGAATCCTCCGCCGCCAAAAACCGAATCTTCAAAAAGTAAACGGCCAGCTTGTTTGTACGCGCTGTTTAAAAAGCGAAAGCAAAAAATCAGAATAAACAGGCGACGGGGTATGGCGCAGTTGGTAGCGCGCATGCATGGGGTGCATGAGGCCGTGGGTTCAAATCCCACTACCCCGACTTGCAATTTTAAGGTGGTCTATGCATATTTTTGTTAAGCTAAAAAATTTACTTCTAGACTTAGGATTTTTTTCAAGAAAATTGTTCTTGAATATTTTATCAAAATGGAAACCCATAATCCGATTTTTGATTTTATTGGCAGTGGCTTGTTGGCTTTCACACTTATTATTTCCTTCAACTTTTTCTTACCTAAATGAAAAAGTGGAAAAACAATTCCACTCATTCGAAGGTTGCTATTCCTCAATCGGGATGATGATACCAACCACTATTCAAGCAAGTTTCCCTTCGGTTGAAATAAATGGTCCTGAAAATTTAATACTTAATCTTTTAGATAAGCAAGCAACAAATTACTTGTTTGAAGATATAATAAATACTCCTTTTTTATTAAATTATGGTATTTTTGTAAAAAATACTACTGATATAACAGACTGGCGTGTCTTAGCGACAGAACCAAAGGAAAAAATTGTACCTGTTGTACTGGTGGCAAATATAAATGGCAAGGATTTTAATCTCTCTTATCAGCAAGAGGAGATTATAACGACGAAATTATTTGGATATAAAAATTTACTGGGTAAACATCAGATTGATATGGGAGAAATTGCGTTCGAACCTAAAGACAAAGAAAGCATAAAAGGACTACTATTGGGTCCCAATGAAACATTAAAAATAGAAAATTTGAGTCATGAGAACAAACCAATAAGTCTAGATGATGCAACAGAGAGATCCGGAAATAAATGTCTGTTTGTTTCTTATATAAGACCTGTCGACCTTGCTTGGTGGGTAAAAGTAATCATCTCATTCGTTGTTTTTGTATTTGTTTCATTTTTAATTATAAAGATAATAGTTGGTTTCCTTCGAATTTATAACTTTATTTTTCATGGTAAGATTAAAAGTTAGTTCACTTCTTAGCTTTTGTTGGATTTTATAACGCAGTATCCCACTCTTTTCTTTCCACTTTTCCCCAGATTTTTTTTACACCATTCCGGAAATGCAATATAGTCCCGGTTATTTTTGAAAAAGTTGATGACTGCTTCAACATTAGTCACAAACACAAAAAACCCGCCCCGACGTTACGTCGGGGCGGGTTTTGTTTTTTTATTTTAGATAGTTAAATTATCCACTGCGCTTGTGTCAACTTCATCAGTTGCCGGGCGGGACATTCTTGGTCCGCGTCCGCCTTCTGGTTCATTGATCTTCAAGTTAACGCGGGCATTATTCTTCGCTCCGACAATCTTCAACAGAGTGCGGATTGAACGGGCAGTCTGGCCTTGGCGGCCGATTACATACCCCATGTCACTTGGATTGATGTCCAGAGTGAGCAATACTCCACGTTCGTCAACGGTCCGTGTAACCTTCACATCGTTCGGGTTATTCACGATTGCCGCGACCAGTGTTTCAAGAAAAGCTTTATCTTGATCCATAACATTACAAATTAATTGTTAACGAACTGCCGACTTGGGTTTCCCCACAGTTCTTTGAATAAAATTATACTATGTTTTTAATTTTCTGTCAAGCCGCGCTTTGGAGATGTGCACCACCCTGCGCTTGGGCGCGTTAATCACGCCGATTTTAACCAGCAGATTGTGCACGGTTTCAGATGCCTGCGCTCCCTTGTCCAGCCAGTGCTTAATTCTTTCAATATTAAAATTAACCTGATTTTCTTTCAGCAATGGCTGAAAATTGCCTAAAATTTCCAGGCTCTTGCCCTGCGTGTCCCGGCTTTTTTCTGAAACAATCAAGCGGTAGCTCGGCTGTTTGATTTTACCCAATCTTTGTAATCTAATCATTAACATATGGCGCTGATTATAATATAACCGGTTTTTTTTGTCAACTGGACATCTTTTCCGCTTCAGTGAGCTTGACGCTAAGCAAATGGCTCACTCCGTCGCCGCCCATTGTCGCTCCGTACAAAGCGTCGGCAATATGCATTGTTACGCGATTATGCGTGATGAGGATAAATTGCGAATGAACAGCCAATTCCTGCAAAATCTGGGCGAATCGCTGTGTATTAGCCTCGTCCAAAGCTGCTTCCACTTCGTCCAGCAGGACAAATGGCGGGGGATTGATGCGGAGAATCGCGCAAACCAAAGCCAGCGATGTGAGGGTGCGCTCTCCGCCTGACAGGGCCTGGATGTTTTTTATTTTCTTGCCAGGCGGATTGGCAATCACGTCAATGCCGGCTAAAATTAATTCTTTCTTTTTCGGCTTGA
>CAZHEJ010000007.1:20885-29427 GCA_964531615.1 uncultured Gammaproteobacteria bacterium
TCAAATCGAAGAGCTACAAGCCCGAGATCACGAAACCAAAATCAAAATAATTATGATCAATACCCGGTAAAGATTAGGTGAGGAATATGTTTTCTGCATGATATTCTAGAAATTAATTCTTTCTTTTTCGGCTTGATTTCCGCTTCTTCTATTATCGCGCCTTCTTCCGCTCGGTCAGGACTTTCATCAATATTTTCCCCCGCCTCGCCGTAAAGCTCAACTAAATCGCCCTTTCCGCCTTCAAACAGCAGGCTGAAATATCGGGCAAATTCTTTTTTGATTTCTTTAAAAGCCCTGTCTCTTTTCTTCTTCATCATCTCGTCAAGTTCAGCAATTAAAACTTCCAGATCCTGCATGGCTTTCTGCAAATCAGCCAGCTGGGTGGTGAGGCTTTCATAACGAATGCGCGTTTCCTGGTATTCCTGCACGGCTTCCTCGTCAATTCCGCCTATCAGGCTCAATTGGTATTTTAATTTCTGTATTTTCTGCTGTTCTTCTTCCAAAGATTCAGGAGGTAGAAGAGAAGAGTCTTTTTCAACAATTGATAAAAGCGAATTATGCATTTCCTGGAAAACCTCATTAGCCATGTCTTCCTGCTTAGTCTCCAGCTTGGCCAGGGCAATCTGCTTCTGGTTCTTTTCATCAACAATGGCGTTCAATTTATTCTGCTCAATTTGCATGGCTTCCTGCAAAGCAAAAATGCGCTGTTTTTTCCGCTCTTCTTCCTGATTAAAAGCGCTAATTTTTCTTTCAACAGCCGAGATAGCTTTTTCCAAATCAATAATTTCCCTTTCTAATTTTAATTTTTGTCCGCTGATTGCGGAGAGGCTCTGGCTGTATTCATCAGCATTCAGGCTGTGCATTGATAATTCCTGCGTTAAGCCGGCTAATTCGCGGTCCAGCGCCTGTTTCTGCTCTCCCAGCAGGCTTGCCCGGCTGGCAGCCGCATGAGCCTGCGCCTGCAATTCCTGCAAATACTCCTGCTCGTTTTGATAGCGTATTTCCGTCTGGCCGGCTTTTTTCTGCCAGTCATTAAGCTCTTCTTCTTCAATGCTTAAATCCCCGCTTACCAAATACGGCGAATTTCCATAAGCAAAACTTAAGCCTTTCTGCCTGTCTCTTTTGCGGTACCCGCCCTTCATGCTCCCGGAAATTTCCACCACATCTCCGTCAACTGTAACCATTCTGACCCTGCCAATGCCTATTTCGCGCGCCACATCCAGATTTTCCACAATCAGGGTGTTGCCTAAAACATAGGAAAAAATATCAGCGAATTTAGCATTGAATTTCAGCAGGTCAACTGCCAGCCCGTGCACGCCGGGCATATTTTTCAATTCTTGTATGTCATGCGCCAGCAGGCGCGGCTTTATTTTATTCAAAGGCAGAAAAGTCGCCACTCCGAGCTGCTGCTGGCGCAGATATTCAATGCTAACCTGCGCTGTCCGGTCATTATCAACTACGATTGATGAGAGATGGCTTCCTGCGGCCACATCCATGGCCTGGCGGTATTTTTCTTCAACTTCCCCCAGCTGGGCGATTGTGCCGTAGATATTTCCAAGCTTGTGGCGCTCTTCAAGCACTGCCTGCACTGCCTTTAATCCTGAATACTGCCAATACCCCTGTTCGCTCTTTATCTGCATCATTTTCTGCTCCAGACTGCTTATCTTTCCGCGGATTTCAGCGCGTTCAATTAATAATGCTTCAAGCTTTTTTTTCTGATTTAAAATATCATTGCTGATTTTATCAACCAGAGCCTCTGACTCGGATAAATTTTTTTCCAGTTCAGTCTGCCTGCCTTTCAGGCTGTCAATTTTGTTCTGCAACCAGCCGATGTTTTGCTTGCCAGCCTGCGAGTATTCAACCTGCAATTTCCCCTGCAGAACAGCCTTTTCCCTTTCTAAATTATTCTTTTGCTGTAAAATCTTCTGCAATTCGCCCTGCAGGCCGGCAAAAACAAACTGGCGCGACTCTTCTTTGGCTAATTTTGACATTTCATCTTGGACAGAAGCAAGCCGGTTGTTTATTTCATTATAATTTTTCAAAATTGCGTCTAATTCAGCGTGCAGGCTTTCCAGCTGGGACTGATTGAAATGATAAAGAGTGGAATAATACTGCTCCTGCAATTCGCGCAAGCTTAATTCAACTTCCTGCCGTTTTTCCAGCTTTTTAACCTGCCGGGACAAAGTCCTCATCCTGGGCTCCACTTCCTGCAAAAGCAATTCTGCCTGCTTCACATTTTCACGCGTGTGCTGAAGTTTCAGAACAGACTGGTGGCGCTTGATCTGGAATTCCTTGATGCCGCAGGCCTCGTCAAAAAAATCTTTGCGCTCTGTCGGCGTCTGCAAAAGCAGGCGGTCAATCATGCCCTGCCCGATAATGCTGTATGTCCCCTGCCCGAATTGGGCTTTGGCCAGCAAAATCTGCAAATCAAACAGGCGGACGCTGCTGCCATTAATCAGATATTCGCTTTCGCCAGAACGATAATACCTGCGGGTGACTGAAACTTCCTCGTAATCAATCGGGATTCTGCCGTCTTTATTGTCCAAAACCAAAGTAACCGCTGCCATGCCCATCCGCCCCTTGGATTCAGAGCCGGAAAAAATTATGTCTTCTCCCTTTCTGCCGCGCAGGGTTTTCATGCTCTGCTCGCCCATTACCCAGCGGATGGCATCAACAATATTGCTCTTGCCCGCGCCGTTTGGGCCGACAATGGCCATGATTGAATGGCGGTCTTTTAAAGACGGCAAAAATTCCAAAACTGTCTTTTGGGCAAAAGACTTGAAGCCATGCAGTTCCAGAGATTTTAAATACATAACAAAATGGAATCCAACAATTGTTTCTGAATCCAACAATTGTTTCTGACGAAATGAGGCGAAGACGAATTTCGTCCTAACGGACTCAATTCATCACTCCACAATGCCAAATATTATATCATCAAAAACACAAAAATAAAACCCCTGTATCTAGCAAGGGTTTGTGGGAGGATAGTGGCTGGTTAGTGCTCTATCCTCATCTTAATGATGGGCTTCGCTGATGTTATATTACTCACTACTATTGAATAATAGTTTACTATAATGCTTCGGGAATGGATCTACTGAGATATACTCCTCTTTTATTACAGAATATTCCAAATACTTTTCTAAAAGATGATCAAAAAACAGTTTATATGCACATCCCCACACATTTAAAATCATTCCGTCCAGCTTCATTAATCCATTTTTTAAACGTGCGATTATCTCTTTTTTCCTTTTCACATCCGCATGACTAATAGGGTCAGCAAGAGATAAAAAAGAGATTACGATCATAGTTTTATGCCAATTGAACGTCATACTGTCATTAAATTCAATTTCAATTGGCACAAAAGGATATGTATGTTTATCTTCATCTTTATCACGCTGGCATGTTCTGTTGACAAAATTCTCAACTATATTCCACCTTACGTTAAAAGAAACTAAAAGAAATCCATGGAGCTCATTTCTATGAATTCTCAATTTTGTTGTTTTCATTTTTGCCTCCTTACAGCTACTCGCGCCAACCAGCCAATGGTATTAAAACATAAATAAACGGTTTTGTCAAGGCCTTGACACCTTTCCACAATTCACGTAAAATGAAAGGTTAAACTTTATGGAACAGACAGCCAGACAAATCTACCGCGCTGTAGTACAGGCGGAAAAAATCCTTTTGGTAACCCATCAAAACCCTGACGGAGACGCTGTTGGCTGTGTTTCTGCTTTTTCATATTTTTTGCAGGATTTAGCCAAAAAACACCACAATTACTGCCTTAACCAACCGGCGCCGAGAATAAATAATCTGCCGCATATTGTAAATATCAATATTGACCCGGCCGTCTGGCAAGAAAAGCCTGATTTGGTGGTTGTTTTGGACTCTGGCGACCTTGCGCATGCCGCCATAGACAGCCACATCCGCGAGGCTATTCAGGGGCCAAAAATAATCAATATTGACCACCATGAAACCAATGCAAATTTCGGGCATTTTAATCTGGTGATAAAAACTGCTTCATCAGCTTCAGAAGTGCTTTATTATTTCTTCAAATTCAACAATGTGCCAATTAATAAAAATATCGCGGCCGCGCTTTTGACCGGCATCATTACTGATACTGAAAATTTCACCAATCCGGGCACTAATATCAATTGCCTGAAAATCGCCAGTGATTTGATAAACCGCGGAGCAAACTTCAACCAGATTAAAACTTGGTTTTTAAAAGACAAGACATTAAACTCGCTTAGGCTCTGGGGAATAGCCTTTTCCCGGCTTAATAAAAATGAAGCCTGCAATATTATTTATAGTTTTATAACCCTGAAAGATCTGGAAAAAAATAATCTTGATGAATCAGAAACTGAAGGCATAGCGAATTTTATGAATAATCTTGGCGACTGCAGAGCTTCTTTGCTTTTGAAAGAAAAAAATGACGGCCTGATAAAAGGCAGTTTGCGCACAACCCGTAACGACTTTGACGTTTCCGACATCGCGCGGGCGCTGGGCGGAGGCGGGCACCGGAAAGCCGCGGGGTTTACTATTGCTGGGACGATTGTGAGTGTACTGGATATAATTTGGAAAGGGCTTGCAAAAAATGATAATAAGAAGTAAAATAAAGTTTGTCTGGAGTGACGAAATGAGGCGAAGACGAATTTCGTCCTGGCGGACTCAATTCATCACTCCTAACAATTATTAATGTAAATTTTATGAACAATAAAGACGTCAAATCCCAATATCTTATCCCAACCGTCATAGAAAAAACAAGCCATGGCGAGCGGGCTTATGATATTTATTCCCGTCTGTTGAAAGACCGCATAATTTTTTTAGGCAGTGAAATTGACGACGGCATTGCCAACACTGTTATTGCCCAAATGCTGTTTTTGGAAAATCAAGACCCTGAAAAAGACATTAAGCTGTATATCAATTCTCCGGGCGGGTCAGTTACAGCCGGACTGGCTGTCTATGACACCATGCAATACATCAAACCCGATGTTTCAACTATCTGCGTCGGCTTGGCTGCCAGCATGGCTTCGGTTTTGCTTTCTGCCGGGACTAAGGGAAAAAGATTCTGCCTGCCGAATTCTGAAATAATGATCCACCAGATTATGGGCGGAATGCAGGGACAGGCCACTGACATTAAAATACACGCGGAAAGGATTTTGAAATTAAAAGACCGACTAAACCATCTTCTCACAAAGCACACTGGACAGCAATTTGAAAAAATAGAAAAAGACAGCGACCGCGATTTTTTCATGAGCGCAGAAGAGGCGGTGAAGTATGGATTGATTGACAAGGTGATTGAGTAAAGATAAAATAAAATTCCGTCCTGTTAAGGACGGAATTTTTTATTGGAGAAATCCTCCAAATGCTGTATCCAAGAAGGTGTGATTTAGGTCAAAAGCGAGCCTAAGCCAGCTCTAGCCTCTACCACACCTCCATGCTTGTCGTGGATACAGAGAGCTATACAGTTCTGTTAAGTGTATAATTCTCTATACACAAAACAGGCAAGTATAGCATATTTTGAAGGTTTTGTCAAGAGGAAGGTGTGGATAACTACTCTACTGCTACTGGCATATCTGACGCCTCTGACGCCGGCGTACTGCTGGCAATTGCCACCACTCCGACCAGGCAAATCTCTGGAAGGGGGCGGTAATGGCTTTCATAAACTGTTTCTTCTTTCTTGCCATCGGCTAATTCGCGTGTGTAAGTAAAAGAAGCGTCAGCGCCGATATAAGCATGCTGGCATTTTTCCTCGCCCGGCTTAAGCTTATCAGTTTCCACTATTTTTTTATCTTTTTCATATGAAATCCATCGCTTGACTATGGGGCTGGAATAATAGCCCTTGCGCCCGTCGCTGGCTCCCCACAAAGTAAAATATAATTTTTGGTCTTTTACATCCACATAAGTCTGAAGCAAAACATAATTCTCCGTATCATTTAAAAATTTAAAATCCGGCGCCGGCTCATAAACCGTGGCATCAGTGCCCGGGTTGCGGTTGGAAGGGTCGTTATAATAATTAACCACCAGCGAATGATTGCGCCGGGAAGTTATTTTCATTCCTGAATTCATGGCCATGCGGAAAAGCGTAGTGCCTATCTGGCAAAGCCCTCCGCCGATTTCCGGCTTGATTTCATCACCTTTGATAACCAGCTCTGGCAAATAACCGCCTTCTTTTGTGAACGGGCTGGTGTTAGCCAGAGCGGAAAATTCTTCTCCTGGCTTAACCAGCACCCCATTTAATTTATTGGCTGCATTTTTAATATTCAAAATCCTGTTTTTCGGACTGCCCTTGAAATTTGAAATGCCCACGCCCAAAACTTCTTTAATGCCCAGATTGTTGACATCGCCGGTTTTTATCTTAGGCTCAACCACTTTTACTGCCAAAGCCACTGTTTTAGCAATGCCCTCGTCATGCCAGGTCCGGCCCAGAAACGCTTCATTGATCAGCTGGTAAGTCTGTTCAATATCCAATCCGACTCCAGAACGCGAACCCTGGAATTCTACCACGCGCCCGCTGTCATCTGTCTTAAACTTTGCGTCTTTAGCTTCTGCTTCAACCTGGACGGCTATCTTGCTGGTTAAATAATTTGCCGCCGCTTCTTTGTTCAAACCCCAGCCCAAGCCGTTTTCCGCAGTTCTTTGCGCTTCCAGCCATTGGCTGATTGATTCTGGCCTGATTAGCCATTTGAATTCTTCTCTGGTATGCGAATCTATGTAGGCGAGCTCTAACCCGCCGGCAGATAAAACCGCAGGCAAACGGTTAATTATTGATTCAATGTCGCCAGACAATATGTTCGGCTTGATTTCTTTTTTATTGATAACAATTTCTGGATTTTTCAGCCGGCGCCAGTTATTTTCAGCTTTTAAAACCGCTGTTTCGCAGTCAAAAACCATTCCGCCCTGCTCCGGCGCTATTTCATAATCAAGCGGTTCCAGCGCAGTAATTTTCACATTGGCATTGTGCGGAGGATTTTCATCCCTGCCTAATTTGCTTTTAAGAATCTGCAGCAGTTGAGTTTTATCCACCTCTAATCCGGATAATGATAAAATACTGCCTTCCAAACGGCCTTTCAAAACCTGCAGTCCGTCTGATGCCCAGCCGCCGCTTTTCCCGTAATTCATCAAATAGGCGCTTTCTTTATTAATATCAATATTTATTAATTCCCTGGTATGGTCTTCTGCCGCCAGCAAGGGATAGACTGTAAAACTTTTTTTTTCATAACTAAAAACTAATCCTTCATTAAACATCTTATCGCTGATTCTGTCTAAAAAAGATTTTAATTCATCGGCTCTCATCCCGCCAATCGGCGCTTCGCCGACTGCCACGCCCGGTAGAACTCTGTCAGAAAAAACCGCGCTTAAAATTGCCAGCAGGCCAAAAAACAAGCCAATGGCGATTGACAAGGACAGCAGAATAAGCCAAACACGGCGCCATGAAAATGGCATCAATTTTTCCTTGAAGAATTTCCTCGCTTCTTCCTTCATAATTATTCGTCTACCACAATAACGGGAATTTGAGTGTCAATTTTATGTTTTGGGATGCGGATGGTTAAAATGCCATTGCAATATTCTGCCCGCGCTAAATCAGCCTTGACATCAACTGGCAGAACAATTGTCCGCGAAAATTTCCCCCAGAAGCATTCTTGATGCAGAAAAGACGCCTGTCCGAGCTTTTGAAAAGGCGAATAACGCAGCCCGCGGATGGTAAGCAGGTCATTGTGCAAGTAGATTTCAATCTTGTCAGACACAGCGCCGGCCATGGCCGCGGCTATTATCACTTCTTTGTTGGTATGAACAACATCAACCAAGAGCTCGCCTTCTTGGTGCTCTTCATGCCAGTTTGGCGGTATTTTCTCCTTTATCTGCATATGGGTATATTATAGCAGAAAATTGGCGGAAGGGGTGGGATTCGAACCCACGGTCCCCTTTCGGAGACAACAGTTTTCAAGACTGTCCGATTAAACCGCTCTCGCACCCTTCCATGTTTTTTAGAGCGGAGAGGGTGGGATTCGAACCCACGGTCCAAGTTTGAGCTCGGACAACACGTTAGCACCGTGCCGCTTTCGACCACTCAGCCACCTCTCCATAAACGTAGTTATTTTACTATAAAAAAGCCATTTTGTCAATTTTTTCACCCTCTCGCCAACGTAAAGCCGATCACTTTTTCCGCGCCGGCGGATTTTAAAACCCGCGCGCTTTCCTGCATTGTCGCGCCAGTGGTAAAAACATCATCAACCAGTAAAACCGTCCCTGATAATTTTTCCAAAGCTGAAAATGCCTTATCAACATTGATTTTTCTCTTTTCACGGCTAAGTTTAGCCTGCTGTTTAGTGTATTTTTGGCGCTTTAACAGCGCTTGGCAGGGAATGTCCAGTTCAGAGGACAAAATTTTCGCAATTACTTCTGCCTGATTAAATCCGCGTTCAGCATAACGGCGCGGGTGAAGCGGAATCGGAACAATGGCTTTTACGGCTGAAAAAAATTCTTCATGGGACAGTAAAAAAATTCTGATGATTTTCTCTATCACTGATTTTAATTCTTCCGC